>CALPLN020000005.1 GCA_943324415.2 Sediminibacterium ginsengisoli
AAAATAGCTTCTGGGTAAGTGACAATAATCTTCTTATTCCCACCCATAGATATTTTTGTCAAAGCTTCCGTCCTAAGCATTACATGCGAAGGATTTAATAAAGTAAAATTATGTGGCGTTTTAAAAGAAGATGGAAAATAAAATAAATCTAACGCACCAGTGATGCTTTCTATTGAATTGTAAAAATAGGCAGCTTCTTCTGCATCATTTAATACAATGACATGATTGAAACTAGCGGTTTGAGGATTTGTGAAAATGTGTTTTAACACAAATGCTGGCGCAGACCCATTTAAATTTTGCAAGTGCACTTGAAATGGTCTATTTGCACTATCAGACATAGCAATCCCATCTACTATTTTTTTAAGTAGGGGGGATGTGTCGTACCGATCAAACAAAGATTGCTCGTTCATAGTTCAGTCTGCAAAGATACAATCAAAAAATAGACGAAGCTGTTATCGTTAAGTCAATTTCTTGATATTGATGCTTCAAAACTTCTACAAAAGCAACGCCTGTGTTCCCTGAAAAAAATGGAATATAGATTCCTTCTTGATAGCCTAATACGATAGTGTATTTGCCTGGACTCAATCTCAGCTTGTATTTGCCATTGATATCTGATTGAACCTGCTTAATTAATTTTGCTTGCACCCCTTTTGCAAAATTGCCTTGTTGAACAATAAGTTGATTGACTTGCGCGGCTTCATAAACATAAATCATTGTAGAAAAAGGCCTTCCTTTCTGCCTGGACTGGCCCTTTAATGGCATTGTTGCGTCTTTTTGTAGCAATACATGTCCTTTTATACCCTGCGAACGGATACAAAAACCCATTAAAAAAGGGACAAAAGCGATTAGCAGGAACCAACGGATTCCAAAGTTGCGCATATATTCTATTTGTTTAAAGTTACGCAAAAAAATAGCAGCCTATTTAAACAGGTATTTAAAAGCTGTAAGTTGAGACAATTATAAAGAATTGATTGTAATTTAGAACTATGAAAAGATGTCTTTTATTACCCCTCGTTTTTGTTTTATTAGCTCACTTATCAAATGCCCAAGATGCAACAAAAAAAGAGCTGCTGCTCCAAACATCCAACAACCTTGCACTAGATGCCCGCAACAATTTTTCTAAAGCTGTGCTTGCAGCTAAAGAAAAGGGATGGCCAATTCAATATATCTCACGTAATCAATCGAATGCAAAATTAATTGGTGTAGATGCAAAAGGCTGGCCTAAATATTATGTTGGATTTGCAGATCCCGTCTCCTCCATCACCATCAATGCCAATAAAGTTTGGCCTGGCGCAGCTTTGAATTTAAATCTTAGTGGATCTGATGATGTTATGACCAATAAATTGGGCGTTTGGGATGAAGGAAGTCCAAGATTATCCCATAAAGAATTGACAGGCAGAATTACACAAAAAGACAATGCTACAGAAATTGTAACACATAGTACACATGTGGCTGGAATTGTAATGAGTAAAGGATTAAATCCTTTAGCAAAAGGAATGGCTTATAATTTAAAAGGAATTCTAGATTACGATTGGAACAACGACCTATCAGAAATGTCAGCAGCTGCAGCAAATGGTTTACTCATTTCAAACCATTCCTACGGTATAGTGACTGGTTGGGATTACAATAGCGATTCTTCTAGATGGCAATTCAATGGCAGATGGAATGAAAAGGAAGATTATCGTTTTGGGTTGTACGATCTTGATGCACAAATTCAAGATTCAATTGCTTACAATGCACCCAACTACTTAATTGTAGCTGCCGCGGGGAACAATAGAACAAGTGCTGGTCCTGCTGTCGGTCAAACCTATTGGAGAAGAAACGAATCGGGTAGATTTTACAATGCAGGCAGTCGACCTGCTGACCTAAGTAGTAATGATACTTATGGTAGTATCTCTTCGGATAAAAATGCAAAAAATGTTTTAACTGTTGGTGCGGTAAATGGCATACCATCCGAATACAATAAAAAAGAAGATGTGGTGATGAGCAATTTTAGCTCATGGGGACCTACTGATGATGGCAGAATCAAGCCCGACATCGTTGCACAAGGCGTGGCAGTCTATGCTCCTATTGCAACAAACGATTCTAGTTATGGGTATCTTAATGGCACTTCTATGGCATCGCCAGGTGCTGCAGGAAGTTTATTGTTATTGCAAGAATTAAGTCAACGTTTTATTGTCAACGGTGCACCAAAAATTTTAAAATCAGCTACCGTAAAAGGGCTAGCGATTCACACAGCCAACGAAGCAGGATTTTATCCTGGGCCTGATTATAAATTTGGCTGGGGATTACTCAATATTGCCGAAGCTGCTCAAGTTTTAAATACTTCATTGACGAATAACAATAGTATCAATAGTCCTCATTTTGTGTATGAAAATACGTTACTCAACGGAGAAAGTAAATCATATACATTTACGGCTTCTGGAACTCGACCTGTCAAAGCAACTATAGTTTGGACTGATGTCAAAGGAAGTTCCAGTGATTTATTGAATGACCCTAGTCCAAAGTTGATCAATGATTTAGACTTAACGATTTCGCAGGGAAATAAAACATTCAATACCTGGAATTTAAATCCAAGTAGTCCAGACAATCAAGCATTCAAAGGAATCAACAATATTGACAATGTTGAAAAGGTAGAAGTGGACACCAGTTTAGTTGGAACCAATTACACAGTCACTGTCAAACATAAAGGAACACTTGAAAGAGGACAACAAAATTATTCTTTGATTATCAGTGGCGCCGGCGGTACCGCTTATTGTAGCTCTGCTGCAACTAGCTCAGTTGGAACAAAAATTGATAGTATCCAATTAAATAATATTAAGTTTTCAAAGACAACTGCAGATAATTATGTAGACAATACTTCCCTATTTGTCAATGGCGAATCCAATGGAACCATTTCGCTATTCATGAAATTAAGCAGTGCTGATGCATCCAACAACAATCGATTTGTTAAAGTATTTATAGATTACAATAACAATGGCGTTTTTGATACAAATGAGTTGGTGCATACAAGTAGCGCATTAAATAATGGAGACTATAATGCAAGCATCAATCTAAATGGCAATTTAATCATCAACCAGTTTACCAAACTTCGTGTTGTGGTGACTGAAGCAATTTTAACTACAGATGTAAACGCATGTGGCAATTATACTGCAGGGGAAACTCAAGATTATACACTTAGAGTAGTGAGTCCATCCAATGATGTACAAATGATGGAAATCACGAATCCTATCGGTGGTGTTTCTGAAAAAGCAGTTCAATACGTTACCGTCAAAGTTGCCAATAATGGAACAAATAGACTTTCAAATCTTCCATTGAATTTAGAAGTTAAAAAAGGCAATACCACTATTTTAAATCTAACCGAAACATTCACAGGCAGATTGTATGGATCAGAAACGATGTCCTATACCTTCCAAACTCCGATCCCAATTGAACTAGGCCAAATTTATACCATCTCTGCGTCTGCCACTATTTCAAATGACCAACAACCAGGTAACAATGCAATTGTCGCTACCATTATTAGCGCGAACTCAAGTCCAGCAATCACTGGATCTGCAACAGCATGTAATGAAAATGTACAATTGTTGGTGAGCAACCCAAATAGCAATGACCAGTATCTCTGGTATGACAAAAACAATGATTTAAGTAGACCCATTGCGATGGGAACAGCAATAAGAACTTCCACTACTGCACAGAATGTCTATGTTGGAAAGGGATGGAATGGATTTATTGGACCAAAAGACAATACCACTTTAAGCAATTCAGGTGGCTATAACAATTGGGGAAGCAGCTATGGAGAATTTGTAAGATTTAACACCAAAGGACCCATTCAATTAGAAACTACAAAATTGTACACTGGCTATGCTGGTAAAATCGAACTTGAATTGAGATCACTTAGTACATTTACAGATTCTACTTATTCATACTATCCTTCTCAGACTCAAAAAGCAATTATACATGTGGTAGCTAGCAGCCCTAATCCAACTCCAGCAACAGGCACTTCAGGATCAGGTGCAGCCACACCATTTGTGCAAGGCGATACTGGCAGGGTCTATGCCATTAATATGAACCTCACACAAGCGGGAAACTATATTTTAATTGCACGATGTTTAGATAGTGCGACCATTTTTAGAAACAATAATATTACAACGACTAACCACCCATTTGGCCCAACCGTACTTGCAACAATTACGGGCAACTGGGCAGGTGCAAATTTTGAGAAGTTTTATTATTTCTTCTATAATATGCAAATCAGCACTCCTCAACATGAAACTGCCCTTAGTAAAATTCCAGTAATCTTGACTGCTAAACCTATTATATCACAAATAGGTATAGACAGTTTAAATACCATCTCAGCAGATAGTTATCAATGGTTCATCAATGATGAATATATCAATGGCGCAACAAACAGAGGAATAAAAGTTACAAAGAATGCAATGTATAAAGTGAGTACCACCACTGGAACTTGTACCAATTATTCTGATAATAAACTCGTATTAATTACCGATATCCCTCAAGCTCCGACTAAAGAGATTGGATTAAAAATAGTATCTACAGATTATGTCGAGAATATTATAAAAGGAAATCAATTCTTCATTCAATTTAATAATGTCAAAACCAATTCTATTGGATTAAGCATCTTAAATAGCAATGGCGTGACCGTATTTCAGAAAGATAAATTAAACAATCAAAATACAGCCCAGGCAGTTCAAGTGCCTACACTGACTACTGGTATTTATTTTGTTAAAGTATTTGCGAACAATAAAGTATACGTCCAAAGCGTATTTGTAACCAATAATTAATTCACTATGTTACAACCCTGGCAGGATGCGGTAGTCACTAAAATTATTCAGGAAACGCCTAGCACTAAACGCTTTTGGCTTGCCTTGACAAGTGGTAATGTGTTTGATTTCACGCCAGGACAATTTGTTACCTTAGACCTCCCTATTCACGAACAAAAAAATAAGCGATGGAGAAGTTACTCTATTGCATCGGCACCAAGTAATAGCAATGAATTTGAATTGGTCATTGTACATTTAGAAGGTGGCGCTGGTACTACTTATTTATTCAACGAAGTGACCTTAGGCTCAGTCATTAAATTGAGAGGCCCTCAAGGTGTTTTTGTTTTGCCGAATGAAATTTCAACAGACCTTTATTTTATTTGCACTGGAACTGGGGTTGCACCATTTAGGTCCATGATTCTGGATATCCATCAAAAGAAAACACCCCATCAGAATATCCATTTATTATTTGGCTGTAGACAATATACAGATTGCTTGTATGGCCAAGAATTTAAAACACTAGAAGCTTCGGAGCCCAATTTTTATTACCATCCTAGTTTTTCAAGAGAAACGGAAATACGCGAAGGCGCCAACCCTGGATATGTGCATGCAACCTATAAAAAATTACTAGATGCAGGTGCAAGCAAAGAGGCACAATTTTATATCTGTGGATGGAAGAACATGGTGGACGAGGCAAGGACCAGCTTGGCCGATTTAGGCATTCCAAAAAATCAAATCCATTTTGAATTGTACGGATAAAAAAAGCGCCCAAATCTAATAAGACTGGGCGCTTTTTTATAGAAGCAATTTTTTAAGCTATATGTTGTAAAACCAAGGCCTTTACTTCGCTCATTGGAATTCTTTCCTGCTTCATACTATCTCTATAACGTATCGTTACTGTATTGTCTTCCTTAGTTTGATGATCAATCGTCACACAGAACGGTGTACCAATCGCATCCTGTCTTCTGTAACGCTTTCCAATAGCATCTTTTTCTTCGTAGAAGCAATGGAATGAAGGCTTACACTCGTCCATTAAGGCTTTAGCCAATTCTGGCAAGCCATCTTTTTTAGTCAACGGCAATATGGCCAATTTTAAAGGTGCAATTTTTGCAGGCAAATGCAATACCACCCTTGAATCTGAAGTGCCGTCTTCTTTATTGATCACTTCTTCCTCATAGGAGTTGGATAAAAGCAATAAAAACATTCTATCCAATACAATCGAAGTTTCAATGACATAAGGCACATAATGCTGATTGATTTCAGTATCAAAGTATTGCAATTTCTTTTTGCTGAATTCTTGATGACGCGTTAAATCAAAATCAGTTCTTGAGTGAATCCCTTCCACTTCCTTGAATCCAAATGGGAATTCATATTCAATATCTAAAGCTGCATCTGCATAGTGCGCTAATTTAATATGATCATGAAAGCGGTATTTGTCTGCAGCAATGCCTAAACTCAAATGCCATTTCATACGCTCGTTCTTCCAATGTTCATACCATTCTTTCTGGGTGCCTGGCTTAACAAAAAATTGCATTTCCATTTGCTCAAATTCACGCATTCTAAAAATGAACTGACGTGCGACAATTTCGTTTCTAAACGCCTTCCCTGTTTGTGCAATACCGAAAGGAATCTTCATCCTCGCTGTTTTTTGTACATTCAAGAAATTCACAAAAATACCTTGAGCCGTTTCTGGTCTTAAATAAATTGTATTCGCGTCTTCGGCAACTGAACCTAATTCAGTAGAGAACATGAGATTAAACTGACGAATCTCTGTCCAATTACTTGTGCCACTTACACTACACTGTATTTTATTAGATTGAATCAAATCACCCAATCCTGCAAAATCATCATTCGCTAACAAGATCTCCATGTCAGCTAATAATTTATCCGCAGCAGCCTGATCTCCTTTCTCAATTAATTTATCCGCATGTGCTTCAATTAAATGATCTACTCGGTATCTTTTTTTACTATCCTTATTGTCGATCAATGGATCACTAAAACTATCCACGTGGCCACTCGCCTTCCAAGTTGTTGGATGCATGAATATTGCAGCATCTATACCAACAATATTGTCGTTCATCTGCGTCATGCTATTCCACCAATAGTCACGAATGTTCTTCTTCATCTGTGCGCCATAAGGACCATAATCATACACTGCACTTAATCCATCATAGATTTCGCTACTCGGGAACACGAATCCATATTCTTTGGCATGCGAAATGATCGCTTGTAATGTATTGTCTGTAACTGTCTTACTCATAGTTTGCAAATATAGGTCGAGAAAAGATTATGGTTGTAATTTTTCATTGTTTTGGTGCCTTTCTTTGTCTCGATTGGTTTTCTTTTGCATATTCTTCTCCAATGCCGCTGTTAAATCAACACCTGTTTGATTGGCTAGGCAAATCAGTACAAAAAGTACGTCCGCCATTTCATCTCCCAGATCTGCACTTGCCTCTTTATTTTTAAAGGATTGATCACCATATTTACGCACCATCAACCTAGATAATTCCCCCACTTCCTCCATCAAGACACCCAAATTGGTTAACTCACTAAAGTATTTCACCCCAATGGTTTTGATCCATTGATCTACTTGGTCTTGTGCCGCTTGTATTGTTATTTGATTTGACATCTTATTCTCTGTTTTTTGAATCAATTAAAATGGTGACTGGCCCATCGTTTAAAAGTGCCACTTTCATATCTGCCCCAAATTGACCGGTGGCAATTGGTTTGCCTAAATCCTTGGTCAATTGCAGGATCATTTGTTCGTAGATTGGAATAGCTATTTCAGGCTTAGCAGCTGCAATATAAGATGGCCGATTGCCCTTTTTAGTTGCGGCATACAAAGTAAATTGGCTAATCAACAAGATGTCGCCGCCCATATCTTGGACACTTTGGTTCATGACCCCTTCTGCATCATCAAATATGCGCAATTGTACCAACTTATTGGAAATCCATTGAATGTCATCGTCGGTGTCCTCATTGTGGATCCCCAATAAGACCAATAAACCTGCTTGAATGGCCCCAATTAACTCCCCGTCAACTTTGACATTGGCCTCTGATACTCTTTGAATTACGACTCTCATAAGGATGCTATTTACGGCATGAAGATAAACAAAACTATTTTCACTAATTTAGCTGTAATTTCAACGCCTTGAGTAGTATAAAAAAATTAGCCAGTCAAACCGCATGGTACGGACTTAGTTCAATAGCCGCTAGGTTTATTAGCTATTTACTTACCCCCTATTTAACCTATAAGCTTTCTGATATCGCTTATGGAGAAAATTCGATTGTCTATGCTTTTATTCCGTTTCTGAACGTCTTAGTGACGCATGGTATGGAGACGGCTTATTTTAAGTTTGGTTCCAAGGAAAACGAAGAGGAGATTTACAATACAAGTAGCCTTTCAATGCTATTTGTCACGATGCTTGTCATGATTGGATTGTTCACCTGGAAATTACCATTGGCCAATTTATTACAAATTACAATTCACCCCGAATACATTAGTTTACTTGCATGGATTGTGGCATTAGACGCATTGACCACTATCCCATTTTCAAGACTAAGAATGCAAGGGCGTCCCAAGAAATTTGCGCTCATTAAAGTGGGCGGCATATTATTAAACATCCTTGCTACTTATGCACTCATTAGTAGTTTGCCAAATTATCTACAAACGCATCCAACTAGTTTTTTACAACAATTGTATCAGCCCAATTGGGAAGTAGGCTATATTTTAATTGCCGGCATCGTTCAAAATGTATTTGTGTTGATCTTGTTACAAAAAGAAATTAGGACCATCCGTTTTAAATTCAACTTCAAACTTTGGAGCAGTATGATGGCTTATGCGCTTCCCCTTATTTTAGTAGGATTTGGCGGAATGATCAATGAGACATTAGATCGTATTATGTTGGGTTGGTGGGGACCTGGAGATAGTGTAGATGCAAATAAAGCAATGGTGGGCGTATATAGTGCCTGTTATAAATTAGCTATATTAATCACTATTTCAATTCAAGCTTTCAGAATGGGGGCTGAACCATTTTTTTTCAAACAAGCAGCATCAGATCAGGCCCAGAAGACCTATGCTCGAGTGATGAAATTTTTTGTAATTACTTTATGTGTCATGTTCTTGGGTGTGGTATTGTACATTGATATTTGGAAATTATTCATTCAAAATCCTGCGATGTATGTAGGCCTTAAAGTGGTGCCGATTTTGTTAATCGCAAATATATTTTTAGGGGTCTATTACAATTTAAGTATCTGGTATAAAATAAGCAACAAAACCATGGCAGGTGCTTGGATCACTTTGCTAGGCGCACTTATCACAATCATTATCAATTATATAGCCATCCCGCATTTTGGTTATATGGCAAGTGCTTGGGCAACTTTCTTTTGCTATGGCACCATGATGGTCGTAAGTTATCAATGGGGGCAACGTGTCTACCCTGTGCCCTATGCAACAAAAAAACTAATTGCCTATTTTGTCATCGCATTATTGGTCTATGGCATCAATCTAGTTTTACATCTCGTTTCAAAAAATCAACCATTCAATTATTTATTTGCAACCATCTTACTTTTTGCGTTCATCCTATTTGTGGCGCGAATAGAAAAGAAAGAATTGCAATCCATCTTTAGAAAATCAAACTAATGGCAGAAGACTTAATACTACTTCAAGGAGATAAAAAAGAACAATACGAATCGTTAATCCCACAGATCAAAGGTTTAATGACTGGAGAGGATAACTTAATCGCCAATCTTGGTAATATTGCAGCTGCACTTAAGGAGCAGTTCAATTGGTTGTGGGTGGGCTTTTATTGGGTAGTGGACGAGGAGTTGGTTTTAGCCCCTTTTCAAGGCCCAGTGGCTTGTACAAGAATCAAAAAAGGCAGAGGCGTTTGTGGGACGAGTTGGGACAAAGGCATGACCCTGATTGTTGAAGATGTCGAAAAATTCCCTGGACATATCGCATGCAGCAGTGCATCAAGATCTGAAATAGTCGTTCCTGTTTTTAAAAATGGGCAGATTGTAGGCGTTTTAGATGTCGATAGTACCCAATTGGCTCATTTTGATGCCATTGATCAACAGTATTTAGAGGAAATTGTCGGGTTCTTAGACCAAGTTTAAAAAATATCATTTAAGTTTGCAGCCCCTAAGCGGATGTGGCGAAATTGGCAGACGCACTAGACTTAGGATCTAGCGCCGCGAGGCGTGTGGGTTCGACCCCCTCCATCCGCACAGAAAAGGCCCCAATTTGGGGCCTTTTTCATTTTATAATACCTATTTAAAGGCAAAATTTGTACCTTCGCTCCCCTTAAACATTACAATTAAGAAGTAAAAGCAACAACTATGGCAACCATAAAAAGAACCAACATTGCGCCTTTAAATGATCAATTAACGGTGACAATTTCTAAGGCAGATTATTTGAATGCCTACGAAACAAATTTAAAGAAGCAAGCCAAAACGGCAAACATTCCTGGATTTAGAAAAGGAATGGTACCCGCTGGTATGATTAAAAAAATGTACGGTCAATCTGTATTCACTGAAGTGATTTTGAAAACAGTGGACAACGAGATGAATCAATATATGGCTAAAGAAAAGATTGACATATTTGCACAACCCCTACCACTAGAGACTGCATTTGCCAACATGGACCAAAATAATCCAACTGATTACGATTTTTCTTTTGAGATTGGATTAAAGCCAAGCTTTGAGATCAAAACAAAAGAGATCAAAGTTAAAAGATATAAGATTCAAGTGACAGACGATATGGTTCAAAACGAAATGGAGCGATTACAAATCAGAAATGGCAACATGACTGAGCCTGAAGCTGCCACTAGCGAAGACAATGTGTTGAACGTAACTTTCATTGAATCAGATAAAGATGGCAATGAAGTGGAAGGTGGAATCAGAAAAGACAATTCTTTATTGATTAAATACTTTAGTGAAAAACAAAGAAAACAATTTATTGGAAAAAAGAACGACGATACCGTTGTAATTCAATTAAAGAACGCTTTTGATGATAAGGAATTAGATATCATTTTAAATGATTTAGCATTGACTAAAGATGATGCAGAAAAGTATTTCAAAATAGTGATCACTAAAGTAGGCTTGGTTGAAAAAGCACCTTTAGATGAAACTTTATTTACCGTAGCTTATCCAAATCAAGCAATCACGAACGAAGCAGAATTCAAAGCAGCCATAAAAAAAGACATCGAAGGATACTACGATCAACAAGCAAAAAATCAAATTCATGATCAAATTTATCATGGCTTGATTGAGCAAACTAAAATGGATTTCCCGGTTGCCTTTTTAAAGCGTTGGTTACAAAAAGGTGGAGACAAACAAAGAACAGAAGAAGAAGCAGAAAAAGAATATCCAGTTTTCCAAGATCAATTAAAGTGGACTGTTATTAGTACCCAATTAATTGCTGACCATAAAGTGGAAGTCGTAGCTGAAGATTTAAAAGATTTTGCAAAACAACAATTGATGAGTTATATGGGTGGCCAGCTAGGTGCATTAGGTGATAATGACCAATGGTTAGAAGACTATGCTGCTCGAATGATGCAAGACAGAAAGTTTGTAGAGGATAGCTACCACAGAATTTCCACAGATAAATTATTCAATGCTTTAGAAGCAGAAGTAACTGCCAAAGAAGAACCCATCGCAGCGGAGAAATTTGCGGATTTATTGAATAGCCACAAGCACTAATTACCCCTTTTTTGATAACAAAAGCCCTGTTTTACAGGGCTTTTGTAGTTCTATCATGAATTCACTCAAATTTGGCACTCTTTTTGCAATAGCTTAAGAGAATAGGTTTTACCTTTACACACTGAAAAAAGAATATATGAACATAGGAAAAGAATTCGAAAAATACGCGATCAAACACAGAGGGATCAGCAGTAACAGTCTTCATCAATATCAAAATAGCGTGACCAATTTGACACCCTATATTATTGAGGAAAGACCAATGAATGTAGCAAGCATGGATGTGTTTAGCCGTTTAATGATGGATAGAATCATTTTCTTGGGCGAAGGCATCAATGATTATGTAGCGAATATCGTTACAGCTCAGTTACTTTTCCTTGAAAGTACCGACCGTACTAAGGACATTCAAATGTATATCAATAGCCCAGGCGGAAGTGTTTACGCAGGGCTGGGTATTTATGATACCATGCAATTTATTAGCCCAGACGTGGCGACAATTTGTACAGGTATGGCAGCTAGTATGGGTGCGATTTTACTATGTGCTGGTGTAGAAGGAAAAAGAACAGCATTAAGACATAGTAGAATCATGTTACACCAACCAAGTGGTGCAATCGGAGGACAAGCATCAGATATTGAAATCACAGCAAGAGAGATCAAGAAATTAAAGCACGAATTGTACGAAGTGATCGCAACACATACACATAAGGATGTAGAATTGGTAGCTAAGGATTGTGATAGAGATTTCTGGATGACCGCCGCTGAGGGAAAGGAATATGGTTTGGTGGATGAAGTTTTGTTAACCAACCCAAGAAAAGTAAAGAAATAATTATAATCATTTAAACTATTGATATGATACGCACGAATCGTTTTTTAATGGAAGAAGAGGAAGAACCAAGAGAAGAAAAAAAAGAAGAGAATGCACCCTCATTTTTAAATAGAAAAATGGAGCAAATCTTTTTTGAAAAAAGATCAATTTATTTATGGGGCGTAGTAGATGACAAGTCTGCTAGAGACATCGTTACTAAGCTTTTGTTATTAGATGCTGACAAGCCTGGCGATCCAATTAATTTTTACATTAACAGTCCAGGTGGTGTAGTCACTAGTGGTATGGTGATGTTTGATACAATGAATTTAATCAAGAGCCCAGTTCATACTATCTGTATGGGCTTAGCGGCAAGCATGGGATCTATTTTATTGAGCATGGGTGAAAAAGGGAAACGTACTATTTTCCCTCATGGCGAAGTCATGATACATCAACCTAGCTTAGGGGGTTATTTTCAAGCAACAAGTGCAGATATCGAAATTCAAGCAGAACAAATTAGAAAGACGAAAGAATTAGGTGCACAAATTTTAGCTAAGAATTGTGGTAAATCAATGGAGCAAATCATGGCTGATTTTGATAGAGACTATTGGATGAATGCCAAAGAAGCTGTTGAATATGGTATCGTAGACAAGATTGCAAAGAGTTTATAATAAATTGGATTAAATGAAAATGAGTAAGACAGAAAATATACAATGTTCTTTTTGTGGCCGTAGTAGAGACGAAGTCAAAATCCTTATTGCTGGACAGGAAGGCCATATTTGCGAGCACTGTATTGAGCATGCTCATGAAATAGTAGATAAAGAATTTCATCAAAAAAAGGAAGCCGGAAAAGCAGGTACCTTAAAAGTACAAAAGCCTATTGCGATTAAAGCTTTCATGGACCAATACATCATTGGACAAGATGAAGCTAAGAAGATACTTTGCGTGGCTGTATACAATCACTTTAAACGTATTAATTTACCGAGTACCAATAAGGACGAAGTAGAGATAGAGAAAAGCAATGTGATTATGATAGGTGAAACAGGTACAGGTAAAACCTTACTTGCAAAAACCATCGCCAAATTACTCAATGTACCCTTTGCTATTGTGGATGCCACTGTCTTTACAGAAGCAGGCTATGTTGGAGAGGACGTAGAGAGCATGTTAACACGTCTGTTACAAAACTGTGATTATGATGTAGAGGCTGCACAAAGAGGCATTGTCTATATTGATGAAATTGATAAAATTGCGCGCAAAAGTGACAATGCATCTATTACACGTGATGTAAGTGGAGAAGGCGTTCAACAAGGTTTACTAAAAATGCTTGAAGGTACAGAAGTGTTAGTGCCCCCTCAGGGTGGAAGAAAGCATCCAGATCAAAAAATGATTAAAGTAGACACTAAGAATATTTTATTCATTTGCGGAGGCGCCTTTGACGGTATAGACAAAATCATTGCAAGAAGAATCAATACCAATGCCATTGGATTTAGTGTCAACAAAGACGAGCAAGAACTACAACGTAAAAATTTATTGCGTTTTGTGAATGCACAAGACATCAAAACCTTTGGTTTAATTCCTGAGATGTTAGGACGTCTTCCAATTGTAACCCACTTGGAGCCATTGGATGCAGAGACACTAAGAAGCATCTTAACAGAACCAAAGAATGCATTAATTAAGCAATACACGCAATTGTTTGCGATAGAAGATATTAAGCTAACGATTGACCCAGAAGTATTTAATTTCATTACAACTAAAGCAATGGAATACAAACTTGGCGCTAGGGGATTAAGAAGTATTTGTGAAAGTTTATTTACACAAGCGATGTTTGAACTCCCAGGTACCGACATTAAGGAATTTAATGTGACTTTAGCTTATGCAAAAGACATGTTTGATAAAAGTAAACTAAGCGCTTTAAAAGTAGCTTAATACATGATGACAACTAACTTATAAAAAATAAAATAATGCAAGAATTAATTGACCGTTTAGTAAAAGAAGCAGGTGTAACTCCAGAACAAGCCAAACAATCTATTGAGACCATTGCTGCTTTTGTAAAAGAAAAATTCCCAATGTTAGGTGGTGCTGTAAATCAAATTTTCAAGCACAAATAATTTGCATAAAAAAGGCTCCTTTATTCAAGGAGCCTCGTAAGCAAGCAATCGATATTCAGGATTAAATCCTTTTCTAAACTTAGTATATTATTTTTATATTCATAGTTTTTTAGGGGACTAATTTAGTAGGATTCGTACAACGAATCTATTTGATTGTATTTCAGTCACTTAGATTTGTGCTTTTTTTCAATACCATCGCTTCTGATTCGGTTAGGTCAAAATGAACCACCATTTGCGACCAAGTCAGCCTCCCCTGCTTGTCTTTCCTGAGTTTTAGTATCGCCCAGACCGTTTTTTCATCAAAAATACCAAGAGACATCCAATCTTCAAATCGCATGGTCTGATAGGTCATCTTTTTACGAATGACGGGGTGATACTTTAGATAGGGATAGATCATCTCAAAATCAAATGCAGTGATGCCATATACTTTCTTCAACCCTTGCACACTTGTAAATCCTCCAGTCCATTTTTGATACCTTAAAATGCGTTTCACTTTATACGCTGGCAACCCTGTTACTTTAATCCAGTCCAATGCATTAGGATCATTGATCTCTATTTGTTCAATTGTATGCTTCCCCCAATTTTGAGTTTTATTCTGCTTGTACCCTATTGAATCTATTTTTTTGATACGTACCCACGGGAGTAACTTTAGGGCTTGACTTTCAGATAACCCATACCATTTTAGCAGGTCTTCTTTTTTGTAAAACCTTCCTCCTTTTTCACGGTAATGATAGAGGGTCGTCATTTGTTTTTTAGAGATGCCTAACTGAAATCCTTGAACGCTATCCAGATTATTTGGATCAAAGTAAAATAATTTTTGAAGGGTGGTGTTTGAATTTGAAAACCCAGCAAGCCTAGATGGTGTCTTTGGTAAGATATAATGCAATAACAGACTTAAAGATAAAATACAACCCAATACAAGGATTCCTTTTTGTTCTTTCTGTGTAAAAATGAAGTAAGACTTCCAATCAAACTGCATGGTGTAATTTATACAAACCTATCCCCTATCTGCATTCTAAATCAGCGTAAAAATACGGGGGGCTAAATGACTATTTCCATCCCATCGTATGCCATAGCGATGCCCTTTGGCAAGCTTTGCTCCATAGTTGCATGTAAGCCAATCTGATGGCTAAAATGGGTGAAATAAGTTTGAGGAATAGCCAGGGACTGTGTCAAGGCGATTGCTTCAGATAAAGTAAAATGAGTAGGATGCGGTTCGGGACGAAGTGCATTGAGTATGAGTACTTTTGATCCTTTTATTTTCTCTAGCTCCTCTGCAGCAATATAATTTGCGTCTGTGATATACGTAAAATCTCCAATTCTAAAACCTAGCACCGGCATTTCTCGATGCATTACTTGTATAGGTGTTAATTGAATGTCCCCAATTGTAAATGGGGTTGCATGATCAATCGTATGCAATTGCATCTCTGGCAAACCTGCATCCTTATTTGATTCAAACGCGTAATAAAAATCACGTTGGATGGCCACTTGGGTGATTGTATTTGCATAAATCGGCATGGATTTACCCGAAAAGAAATTAAAGGGCCTAATGTCATCTAGTCCTGCATAATGGTCTCTATGAGGATGCGTGAACACCACGGCATCTATATGGGTGGTATTTGTACGCAACATTTGGTACCTGAAATCCGGTGTCGTGTCTATGATGATACAGGTAGTGTCCGATTCGATTTTGATACTTGTTCTTAACCTTTGATCTCTTGGATCATCAGATGTGCATACCGGACATATACATCCTATTAAGGGAACCCCAGTACTGGTGCCTGATCCTAAAATAGTGATTCGTAACAAAACTTCTATGGTTAAAATTTATGCTTCTGTCAATGCAATGCGCTTCACTTCCTCATATAATTTTTGAGAGTCATGCGTCAATTTATCAAAATCAATATCTAGTTGTGGAATCAATTCAAGTAAAGTATTGATTCTAGCTTCCAAATTTAAAAACTTGTTTAAGACCACAATTTTTCTAGATTCAAGTAGGCACCAACCGCTCTGGAAATTGCCACGCTCGTATCTAACTACATATTCTGATTCACCTAAAATATCTTCTAATTTATCTAAAGTGCCTTGTGTGATTTTCATAAAATGGGGCTGTTTTAAGTAGGGTTGACCTTAATTAAGCTGTGCTACAAAGATAGTTTTTTGGAACAGTAGCTATTTAAATAAAACGCAGGAGTTATTCACATTTCGTACCTTTGTCAACACATTTAGCCTATGGAATTTTTGACCCGAAAAATGATAAACGATCCAGTTCATGGATTTATTACAATAAATGACCCGTTGATTTTTGCCATTTTCAACCATCCTTTTTTTCAAAGATTAAGGAGAGTGCAACAAATGGCTTTGGCGCAACTTGTTTACCCTGGTGCTGTGCACACAAGATTACACCATTCATTAGGGGCTTATCAGTTAATGTGCACTGCAATCAATGAACTAAGAGATAAAGGTGTAGACATCAGTCCCGCAGAAGCACAAGCGGCAAAAGCGGCTATCTTAATGCACGACATCGGTCATGGACCTTATTCACATGCTTTAGAAAATGTATTGATAAAAGGGGTGCATCACGAATCCCTTTCTTTATATATCATGCGTCAACTTAATCAAGATGCTAACCCTGCATTGAATGGCAAATTGTCTTTGGCGATTCAAATTTTCACGAACCAATATCCAAAGACTTTTTTACACCAATTGATTAGTGGACAATTGGATGTAGATAGATTAGATTATCTATCTAGAGATAGTTTTTTTACGGGTGTTAGTGAAGGTGTGGTAGGTTATGAGCGGATCTTGAAAATGCTCAATGTCAAAGACAATATTTTATTAGTAGAAGAAAAAGGAATCAATAGTGTAGAGAAGTTTTTAGTATCAAGAAGACTCATGTATTGGCAAGTATACCGACATAAAACGGTTATCGCTGCCGAAAATATGTTGGTTAAAATAATACAGAGAGCAAAACAATTGGCAAAGGCAAAAGACAGTTCAATTGTCATTGGTGGAATTTTAGACTATTTTTTATCCAATGAATTTACTTCGATTGAACAAATTGATTTGGCAGCTTATTGTCAATTAGATGACACAGATATTATGTTCGCAATCAAAAAATGGCAATCTCATCCAGATCCAATTTTATCCTTATTGTGCAATCGATTGTTAAATCGAAAAATATTTAAATGTCAATTACAATCAGAACCCATCACGGACGCTGCCTTAACGGAGGCCTTAACTGCAACTAAAGCAAGGTTCAATGTGGACGAGGAGGCTGCCGCTTTCCTATGTTTTAAAGGAGAAACAAGCAATACTTTATATAAAAATGACAGTGAGAACATCCACATTTTGCTAAAAAAAGGTGAAATTTCGACCATTTCAGAGGTTCAAAACGCATTAATTGTCGAAAGTCTTTCTACCCCGGTTAAAAAATTTTACATTTGTTCGCTAAGCGAATAACCCCCAATTCAAATAAATAACGCAACGCATGCTAGAATTTAGTGCCCAACAGATAGCAATGATGATTCAAGGTCAAGTTGAAGGTGACGCGTCTGTAACTGTCAAGAATTTCGGTAAAATCGAGGAAGCCACAATTGGGCAGATCTCTTTTTTAGCCAATCCAAAATATGAAGAATTCTTATATACTACAGCAGCTTCCATCATAATCATTTCCGAGAAGCAAATTTTAAAACAACCAATAAATGCTACGTTAATTCGGGTTCCAGATGCTTATGCAGCATTCGCTACCCTACTTACAAAATACCAAGCACTCAAGACCCAACAACTTGTAGGTATTCAATCCCCTTCATTTATAGCCCCTACCGCTAGTTTAGGTGCAAATCATTTTATTGCTGCATTTGCGTATGTCAATGAAGGTGCAAGCATTGGAGAACAAGTGAAAATATTTAGCAATGTGGTCATTGGTGAAAATGTAACAATTGGCAACAATGTGACCATCCATCCAAGTGTAGTCATTTATGCAGATTGTATCATTGGCAACAATGTCACCATCCATAGTGGCAGTATCATAGGAAGTGATGGTTTTGGATTTGCCCCAAAAGAAGATGGCAGTTTTCAAAAAGTACCCCAACTAGGTAATGTTATCATAGAAGACGATGTAGAAATTGGAGCAAATACCACAATCGATAGAGCCACTATTGGATCCACTATCATTCGAAAAGGGGTTAAATTGGATAACTTAATTCAGATTGCACACAATGCCGAAATAGGATCTAATACCGTGATTGCAGCTCAAACAGGTGTAAGCGGTAGTACCAAAATTGGCAAGCATGCCATGATCGGAGGACAGGTTGGTTTTGCTGGACATATTACTGTAGCAGATGGTGTAAAAGTTGCAGCTCAAAGTGGTGTGACTAAAACAGTTAAAACGCCTAATATGACCCTTGCTGGTTACCCGGCAGTTGATCAAAAACAAAGCCTAAGAAGTCAGGTTTTAGTCAAAAACCTCCCAGAATTGGAAAAAAGAGTCCAAGAACTCGAAATATTACTTCAGCAACTGTCTCAAAAAGCCTAATTCGGCCGTATTTTTGCTTCAAATCAAGCTTTTAACTAAGCTATTCTAAATTAGTATACATGGATCAACATTTCAATCCCGATAAGCAACATACGCTTTGTCAAAGTTTAAGTATTAGCGGAACAGGTTTACATACCGGCGTTTTAGTAGACATGACCTTACACCCAGCAAATCCAGGCTTTGGCATACAGTTTCAACGAGTTGACTTGCCGAACCAACCAATCATCAAAGCGGATTGTGATTTGGTAACGGATACAAGTCGTGGGACGACTTTACAAGTGGGCGATGCGAAGGTGAGCACGGTGGAACATATCCTTGCTGCATTAGTTGGCTTAGGAGTGGACAATACCTTGATTGAATTAAACGGACCAGAAATTCCTATAATGGATGGTAGCTCTGCTCCATTTATTGAGGCGATTGAAAAAGTAGGTGTGTTGGAACAAGATGCAGCTAAAGCATGGTATAGCATCGATGAAAATATCTTTCACTATGACGAAGACAAGCGTGTAGAAATGGTTGCATTGCCAGCTTTGGATTACCAAATCACTACGCTGATTGATTTTAACAGTCCAGTATTAGGCACACAACATGCTGCCCTTAAAACAATAAAAGATTTTAAATCTGAAATTTCTCCTTGTAGAACTTTTTGTTTTTTACATGAATTAGAAACGCTTTTAGAGCATGATTTAATTAAAGGTGGTGATATCAATAACGCAATTGTTGTGGTAGATAAGCCTGTTACGAATGAAGAAATGGGCCGATTGGCAAAAGTCTTCAAGCGCGAGAAAATTGAAGTGAAGAGCGAAGGATATTTAAATAATTTAGAACTAAGATTTCCAAACGAACCTGCACGTCATAAATTATTAGATGTAGTAGGTGATTTGGCTTTAATAGGCTACCCAATTAAAGCAAGAATTATTGCGAACCGTCCTGGACATAGTAGCAATGTTGAATTTGCTAAAAAAATTAAGCAGTATATCAAAAAGAACAAGCATGTGAAAGATGTGCCTGTATATGATCCAAGTGCAACTCCAGTATATACTTTAGAGCAAATTGAAAAAACATTGCCGCATCGTCATCCATTTTTATTGGTCGATAAGATCATTGAATTATCGGACACTTGCATTGTTGGCGTAAAGAATGTCACTTTTAATGAATGGTTTTTTCCTGGGCATTTTCCTGGCAACCCAGTGATGCCAGGGGTCTTGCAGATTGAAGCATTGGCGCAAACCGGAGGAATTCTTTGTATTAACGCAATGCCAAAAGGAAACTATGATACTTATTTTTTAAAAATCAATAATTGTAAATTTAAACAAATGGTTAAGCCAGGCGATACCATGTTGCTTAAATTAGAATTAATGGCTCCAATTCGCAGAGGTATTTGCGAAATGAGAGGCACTGTCTATGTCAATGGCAAAGTGGCTACTGAGGCAGAACTTGTTGCTCAAGTTGTAAAAAGAGCAGAATAAAATTATACCTATGACACATCCATTTACTTATATTGACCCCAACGCAAAAGTAGCATCGAATGTAAAAATTGATCCATTCACTGTCATTCATAGTGATGTCACTATTGGCGAAGGCACATGGATTGGTAGTAATGTAACTATCATGAATGGGACTACGGTGGGCAAAAATTGTCGCATCTTCCCTGGAGCAGTCATTGGCGCTGATCCTCAAGATTTAAAATTCAATGGTGAAAAAACAACAGTTGAAATTGGTGATCATACAACCATTAGAGAATTTGTAACCATCAATAGAGGTACATCTGATCGTTGGGTAACTAAAGTAGGAAGTCATTGTTTAATCATGGCTTATAGCCACATCGCACACGATTGTATCATTGGCAACCATTGTATTTTAAGCAATAGTGTTCAAGTAGCAGGACACGTTACATTAGGTGATTATGCGTGGATCGCTGGAGTGAGTGCGGTACATCAGTTTGTTCAAATTGGTCAACACGCTTATATCGCCGGAGGTAGCTTGGTGAGTAAAGATGTGCCTCCTTATATTAAAGCTGTCCGTAATCCGTTAAGCTATGGTGGCGTGAATAGTGTAGGATTGAAAAGAAGAGGTTTTGACTTAGAAAAGATCAACCACATTTTAGATATCTATCGCTATATTTTCAATAAAGGCATGAACACCACACAGGCACTTGCATTTATCGAGGAAGAATTGCCAGCAACAGATGAGCGCGATGAAATTGTTACTTTTATTAGAGAGAGTGGAAGAGGCATTATCAAGCGTTTTGTCAAAGGTGCTGTAGAGGAGGACTAATATGCAAATTCAACTAACTGCTGCTGCAAAAAGATTCAATAAAGAATGGATTTTTTCCCAACTTAACTTCAGTTTTTCAACTGGGCATCACTATGCTTTAATTGGAAACAACGGATCGGGCAAAAGCACTTTATTACAAATTATTGCTGGCTATATTGGACTTACCAAAGGCGAAATCAATTGGCTAACCGCCGATGGGCAAACCATAGATAGCACAAAGATTTATCAACAGATTAGTAATGCATCCCCTTATTTAGAATTGGTAGAAGAATTGACTGCATTAGAACAAATCGATTTTCACCAACAATTCAAAGCCATTCAACCCGGGCTAAAGCCGATTGAAATTTTAGAAAAAATTGGGCTTCACAAAGCTGCTGATAAACAGATAAGGAACTTTAGTAGTGGCATGAAACAAAGATTGAAATTGGCTTTGGCTATTTTTGATCAAGCCCCCATCTTATTACTAGACGAACCATGTAGTAATTTGGATCAAGAAGGTATCCAGACCTACCATCATTTAATGCAAAATTATGCGATGCATAAATTAGTCATAGTCGCAAGTAATGATACGCAAGAATATCATTTCTGTGATCAACAACTTTCACTTTCGGATTTTAAAAACGATTCGGTATTTTAAAACGAATTGGTATTTTAAGCCCTACTCGCAATCAACAAATTCAAATCAGTATATTTTAAATTGCATTTTTGACTGATATAAAAATCAGTCAGCGCGCCTTTATATAAATAAATACCTTCACGAAGGTGCACGTGGTGCCAGATGATTTCTTCTAAGCCACCTTGGTCACCAATCTCCACCATCAAATGCATCAACACATTGCTAATGGCCTGGCTTGCCGTTCTCGCAAAACCACTTGGTATATTCGGCACGCCATAATGAATGACATCATGTTTGATGACTATTGGATTTTCATGATTGGTCAATTCAGTCGTCTCAAAACATCCACCCCTATCTACCGCTACATCAATGATGATACTACCCGGACGCATATTCATCACCATCTCTTCTGTGACTACAATAGGTGCTCTTCCTATTTCACTTCTCAAAGCACCAACGGCTACCTCACAAGTTTTCAATTGTTTTGCCAATATATTCGGCTCAATCACTGAGGTCCAAACACGCTGGCCTAAATTGTTTTGTAGTCTTTGTAGTCGAGACACATTGTTATCGAAAACTTTTACGCTTGCACCAAGCGCAAGTGCATTTCGTACAGCAAACTCTCCCGTTACGTCTGCCCCAATCACGACCACTTTAGTCGGCGGAACGCCGCTGATACCCCCTAGCAATACCCCTTTGCCCTGATTGAAATTACTTAGGTACTGTCCTGCGATTAGCATCACAGCACTACCTACAATTTCACTCATACTTCTTAAGATAGGATAATTCTGATTTTCGTCTTTGATATTTTCAATCGATAATGCAGTAATTTTTTTTGCCATCAACTGCACCAATACTTCCTGCTTGATGGCAGACAAATGCAATGGCGAAATGATGGTTTGATGCATCTGTAAAAAAGGTAAATCAGATTCAACTGGAGGTGCAGTCTTGATCAAGATAGGACATTGATACACTGCTGCTTTCTCAAATGCAATTTCCGCACCTGCATCTGCATAATCTTTATCCGTATAACGGCTTCCTTTACCTGCTCCTGATTCCACCAATACACGATGTCCATTGGCTACCAATACACCCACTGCATCAGGAATCAATCCAACTCTATTCTCTTGGAATGCAGTTTCTTTTGGAATACCAATCAATAAAGGCTTTGCACTATGAGGAATATCCAATACCTCTTCCTGTGTTTCATAGGAAAATGAAGGATGTATTTGTGGCTTGGTGACACTCATAGGAATTATTTTAATGAAGATACAAAAATTCGACGGTGGTTGGGATCGAGTATTTCAATGTTCAACACCAACGCCTCCTCAGGTACTAAATTGGGCGCTTTTTCTGGCCATTCCACCAAGGACAGATCTGCTTCTTCCATCGCAGCCTCTACCCCAGCCTGCCTTGCTTCTGCCTCTGATTCCAATCGATACCAATCCATATGGTAGATCAATTTACCTTGCACCTCGTACTCATTCATGATTGAAAACGTAGGGCTAGACATGGCCTGAGGGATCCCCAAAGCTTTCCCAATGGCTGCAATCAGCGTTGTCTTGCCAGCACCCATGGGTGCTTGAAAGACCCATACCGACTTGGAAGCGTATTGTTTCACCAGTTGGGCTGCGATATAATCTGTCTGTTCAAGGGTATAAATCAGGTCCATGCTGCAAATATAAAGCTTCAAATACATTCCTAAAATGGTTTCGTACCTTTATATTATAAAGGCATCAATATGGAAAACATTCAATGGAAAGTAGATGGTATGAGTTGTACCAATTGTGCGTTATCCATCCACAAATATCTAAGTAGTAAAGGCATCCATGAGCCTAAAGTAAATTTCATGGAAGGTGAAGTACAATTTGAATTAGTGGATGCCGCTCAAAAACCTGCACTCATCAAAGGCATTCAAGGTTTAGGCTATAAAGTAAGAGGTCAAGAAGCTGAAGCTCCAACAAAAAAATGGTTAGATAACAATAAAGAACGTGCCATCTTCTCTTTAATTTTTACTTTACCACTCATTGTGCATATGATACCAGGGGTGCATATTCATTGGTTGATGAACCCTTATGTTCAATTGGCTTTAACCATTCCAGTTTTTATTGTAGGCATGAACTACTTTGGCAAAAGTGCAATCAATAGTTTATTGCATGGCATTCCAAACATGAACGTACTCGTTTCCATTGGCGCATTGGCTTCATTTGGGTATAGTTTATACGGAACAGTGATTGGACAAGGCGCCGCGTTTGCTTATTATGAAACCACTGCTACAATTTTAACTTTTGTATTTTTTGGTAACTATTTAGAAGACGCCTCTATTGCATCCACACAACGTGCCTTAAAAGATTTAGTGAAAGCACAGAAAGTCATGGCCAAGATGATTGTCTTTGACGAGCATCATAAAGAAATCATTTTTACAGTAGCAGCGGACACCTTAAAAGTGGGCGATATTTTATTGATCAATTCTGGTGAAACAGTCCCAATGGATTGTAAAATATTATCTGGTGAGGCAGATGTAAACGAAGCCATTGTGACTGGAGAAAGTTTACCAGTGCATCGAAAAATGAAGGAGATATTACTTGGTGGAAGTACCATTGAAAATGGCTCTATCAAGGCGTATGTTACCGCTGTGGGGGATCAGACTGTGCTATCGAATATTTTAAAAATGGTGAAAGCGGCACAAGGCGAAAAACCACCTGTGCAAGTTTTAGCAGATAAAATCAGTGCAATCTTTGTACCATTGGTTGTGGGCATTGCTTTACTCACTTTATTGGGTAATTACTTTTTGACCAATATTGGATTTGGCGAAAGTATGTTGAGATCTATAGCAGTGTTGGTCATTTCTTGCCCATGTGCAATGGGATTGGCAACACCAGCAGCCATTGCCGTTGGCCTTGGAAGAGGCGCGCGAAATGGGGTGTTATTTAAGAATGCAAAAAGCCTTGAAACTTTTAAAGACATCAAGCAAGTTGTTTTTGACAAAACGGGGACTTTAACAACAGGACATTTTGAAGTGAGTGGATTCCATATTGTCAATTATGAAATAGGTCAAATATCAGAACAAGATTTTAAAACCTTAACCTATTCACTAGAAAAATACTCCAACCACCCAATAGCCAATTGTATTAAAGAAGAATGGAAAACGACAGAAGTCATTAAATGGGCTCAAATAGAAGAAGTAAAGGGCATGGGCATACAAGCAATAGATAAAGATGGAAATACGTATTGGGCCGGATCATTTAAAACATTGGAAGACCAAACAACTGAAGATGGTCACAATATTTATATTCAAAAAAACAATAGTTTAATTGGATGGATTGATGTGGCAGATCAAATTAGACCAGAAGCCAAAGAAGTCATTGATCAATTACATCGCCAAGGCATTACCACTATTTTATTAAGTGGCGATAGAGCGTCAAAATGTAAATTAGTAGGTGATGCACTAGGGATTCAAAAAAATATTGCAGAACAAAGCCCATCAGACAAACTAGCACAACTAGACGCATTAACAAAAATAGCACCCACTGCGATGGTAGGTGATGGGATTAACGATGCGCCGGCTTTGGCTAAAGCAACAATCGGCATCTCTTTAAGCAATGCGTCGCATATTGCAATACAGAGTGCACAAGTAGTGCTAATGAATAAAGGATTAAAGAACCTACCAATGGCATTGGTATTAGGAAGAAAAACATACGAAACCATTAAAGAAAATTTAGGTTGGGCTTTTTCTTATAATATCATCGCCATCCCTGTTGCAGCACTCGGATTTTTAGGTACATGGGGGCCAACCTATGGCGCTATGATCATGGCCTTAAGCGATGTGGTCTTGGCATTGAACTCTCTAAGGTTATTTAAAAAGAAATTACAATAATTGATTGAAAGCCTTAGATGAAATATTAAAAAAGCATTGGAACTATGATACGTTCAGACCACAGCAATTAGCGGTGATCGAATCCATCCTGTCTGGTAAAGATACCCTTGCATTGTTACCTACAGGTGCGGGTAAATCTATTTGCTTTCAGGTACCCACTATCTTCCAAAGAGGCATCTGTGTAGTGATTAGCCCCTTGATTGCACTGATGCAAGATCAAGTGAAAGATTTAGTCTCTAAGAATTTAAAGGCAGTTTTATTGGGTAGTCAACTGAGTCCTTACGAAGAATCGATTGTCTTTAAAGATATTGCAGCAAAAAAATATCAATTCATTTATTGTTCTCCAGAAAAGTTAGCACAAAAACACTTTCAAACATTATTAGGCAGCTTGCCCATTCAATTATTCGCCATTGATGAAGCACATTGTATTTCTCAATGGGGCTATGATTTTAGACCGAGTTATCGAAAATTGGATTTTTTGAAAAAAACTTTTCCTAGTATCCCAATTTTAGCGATGACAGCTTCCGCTATCCCCTTGGTGCAAAAAGATATGCTAATCCAATTGGGCGTACAGGATGCCAACGTGATTACAGATCAATTTTTGAGACCTAACTTAAGCTATCAAGTCAGAAAGGAAACCGTTAAATTATTTGTATTAAAGAACCTACTAAAGGAGATCGACGGATCAGTGATCATATATTGCAATACAAGAAACAATGTGGCCCAACTCACTAGCATGCTAACAAGCTATGGATTTTCTGTTGCAGGATACCATGCTGGAATGGAATTGAATGAACGTAAAAAAGCACAAGAACAATGGATGTTGGATGCCATTCAAATAATGGTGTCCACGAGTGCCTTTGGCATGGGCATCAATAAAACCAATGTACGTGCAGTCATTCATTTTGATATCCCTGGAAGTATTGAACAATATTATCAAGAAGCTGGAAGAGCAGGGAGAGACGGATTGTCAGCAAATGCAATTTTACTCTATCAACAAAACGACTTAGACTATTGGAATCAATTGCAAGAAAAAAAGATACCGCCAATCCCAGTCATCAAGAAAGTATTTCAAGACCTAGCAGATTTTGTTCAATTGCCAGTAGGCATGGGCGAACTACAACAATTTCTTTTTGATTTCGATCTATTTTGTTTACAATTTAAATGGGATAAAATCATAGCAAGAAATGCACTGCAATGGATAGAGCAAGAGGGGCATGTGAAATTTTCTCCAAGCTCATTCAAACCTACCTTAGCACAAGTCATTGAGAATAGAATTACCATTCAATTGTTCGAAAAACAATATCCAGAAACAGGCTTTGTACTGCAAACCTTATTGCGAACTTATGGCGGGATTTTAGACAGTCCTCAGTTTATCAATGAAAGTGTTCTTGCAAAATTATTACAACGTGATGCTGGATTTGTACAAATGCAACTAAAGCAATTACAACAATATGGTATGATTTCATTAGAACAAAAAGCCAATCAACCAATTGTGCAGTTTAAATGGAATAGGGCGTCTGCCGAATTCATGACCCTTAACTTAGACCAATATCAAGCAAGAAAATTAGCTTTCGAAGATCGCATACAAGCCATGCGCGATTATTTAGGGAATAGGACTGTTACATGTAGAAACGTATTTCTCGGTAAATATTTTGGTGAAAAAGACCCACAGAACTGTGGAATTTGCGACCTTTGTACAAGTACGAAGCAATAGGTATATTTTAACAAAAGATTGGAAACTCATTTTATAGGTTAAAAATTAAAATGTGTTTCTTTACACAAAGCAATCAATTATGGAAGATAAGAAGAAGTATAAAATCCTTTTATGCGAAGACGATAGCAACTTAGGTTTAGTCTTGAAAAACTATTTAGAACTAAATGACTATGATGTTACCCTTGAAAGGGATGGAAGATTAGGTCTT
>CALPLN020000006.1 GCA_943324415.2 Sediminibacterium ginsengisoli
ATCCTCTCCTGTATTGTTGTTGCTGTTATCCCATGGTTGTACAGGACCAAAAATATAATAGTTTAAATCGGTCTTGTACCCTAACTCATCTCTTAAATACATATTAATTGCTGGCGTAAAAGAATGCTCCCAAGACAACAACTCTGCATTGTAATCTGGTTTTTGTCCTGCATCTTTTTTATCCATTCCAATATACCTTGAATCCAATCTTCCAACTGTTTTTCCTTGGTCACGTAACAATTCTTTCCAGAAATAATCAAATGGAACTTCCATATTTTGTTCCGCTACCACTGTTTCTTTTAAACCAATATAGCTTGCCATTTTTTGTACCATTGCCTTACGCTTGTCTGCTGGCAATGCGCCACCCTGCGCCAATGCAGGCATCAATTCGTTGATGGCAAATGCTTCAACTTCTGGTAAATATTTTTCCAATTCCTTTGACTGATAGGCTGTCGCTAATTTTTTATGGTGCCATGCAGTCGCCGCCATATAAGGGATACGCAAGGCTGCACTTGATACCGCATCACGTTTTAATCCAAGGTCGGTGGGTGAAACTAAAATCACCCCATTCAAAAACATCCAATGTCTATTTTGTAATTCTAATGACAATCCAGATACACGATTGGTACCATAGCTTTCTCCAATTAAAAATTTAGGAGAGGCCCAACGCTTTTGTCTTCCAACAAATGTATTGATCCAATCTGCTAAATATTTGATGTCTGCTGTTACGCCAAAAAACTTAGAGCCTGGAGTTGCTTTATCTAGGATTCTAGAAAAGCCTGTATTCACTGGATCTACATATACAATGTCTGCCACATCTAATAAAGATTGTGGGTTGTCCTCAAATCCGTAAGGCTGAATCGGATATCCTTCGTCGTCTATTTTTAATTTTTTAGGTCCTGTATACCCTAAGTGCATCCAAACACTTGCAGTACCTGGTCCGCCATTGAAAGAAATCACCAATGGCCTAGTTTCCTTATTGCTCACATCCGTACGCTCATAATAAACATAAAACAATCCAGCAATGGCTTTTCCGTCCTCGTCCCAAACTGGCTGCGTACTTGCAGTCACTTTATAAGGTACTTTTTGTCCTTTGATCGTCACTTCGCCCGTTTTTTCAGCTTTTTGTTCCAAACTTAAAGCTCTATTGAATGCGGTTGTCTTGGCCATTCCCTCTTCTGATGGTTTTTGTGCGATAGCAACCACGGCAGTTAGGAGCAAGAAATAAGTAAAAAATTGTTTTTGCATAAATAAACTGTTAATAGGTATAAAAGTAATTGAGGGCTTTAAAATTGTGGTTTAAATATACAACCTATTTGTGCTTTCTATTTCATCTTTATTATTCTTTATTTAGATGGTATTTGCTTAATTTAGTCCCATGCCTGAACAACCAAAAAAAGTCATCATATTAACAGCGCCATCTGGTGCTGGCAAAACCTCTATCACTAAATTTTTATTGGCCAATTATCCTCAACTTGCATTTTCAGTTTCTGCTACTACAAGAGCTCCAAGGGGTGCAGAGCAGGATGGCATTGACTATCATTTTATTAGTTCAGTTGCATTTGAAGAGCATATTCAGCAAAATGATTTTTTAGAATACGAAATGGTATATGAAGGATTGTATTATGGTACCTTAAAATCTGAACTCGATCGTATTTGGGCACAAGGAAAAACACCTGTATTGGATATTGATGTGAAGGGCGCCATTGCGATACAAAAACAATTAGGCGATCAAGCTTTATCCATTTTTATTTTACCTCCATCCATCGAAGTATTGAAAGAGCGTCTAGCAAATAGAAATACCGAGTCTCCAGAAAAAATGCAAATGCGTTTGGATAAAGCCGAATATGAAATTAGTTTTAGCGATCAATTTAATGCTGTTGTTAAAAACGAAATATTGGATACAGCTTGTCGAGAAACAGCTGCACTGATTCAAGCATTTATTTCAAAATAATTTGTTCCTTATTTATATTAAACTCAAATACAATGTCTGACAAAACACTTCTAGGAAAAACGGTTTTCATCACTGGTGGGAGCAGGGGGATTGGCAAAGCCATTGCACTAAAATTAGCTGCAGCTGGCGCCAACATTGTGATTGCAGCAAAATCGGTAGAGGAAGATCCTCGCTTAGGTGGGACCATCTATTCTGCAGCCGCAGAAGTGGAAGCATTGGGCGTAGGTGCTTTAGCGGTACAAGTAGACATTAGAGATGAAGCACAGATTGCGAATGCAATAAAGCAAACTGTAGATAAATTTGGCGGCATTGATATTTTAATCAATAACGCTTCGGCCATCCAACTTACTGATACTGAACATACGCCTAGTAAAAGATTCGACCTCATGCATAGCATTAATGTACGCGGTACTTTTTTAGTGGTTCAACATGCATTGCCTTATTTGAAAAAATCTACGCATGCGCATATTTTAACTTTATCGCCTCCTATTAATTTGGCACCAAAATGGTTGGGACCACATGTGGCTTATACCATTTCTAAATACAATATGAGCATGATGACGCTAGGATGGGCCGAGGAATTTAAAGACGACCAAATTTCTGTCAATGCATTGTGGCCACGTACGACTATTGATACGGCTGCAGTAAGAAATTTATTAGGAGGAGAGACCCTTGCAAATATGAGTCGCACACCGGCCATTCTTGCAGATGCCGCTTATGCGATCGTGACCAAGAAACCATTGGTATATACAGGTCAAACTTTTATTGACGAAGCCGTATTGGCCGCAGAAGGTGTGACAGATCTCTCACATTATTCCGTAATACCTGGAGCACATTTATACACAGACTTATTTTTATAATGATTTAAAAACGACAAGATGAAAAAACTATTCCTTGGAGCAATGATGCTTTTATCTTTTGGTGCTTGGGCACAAAAGAAAACAAAAGTAGATCCTGCCACAGCGCAAATCAATGCCAACAAAGAAGCTGCATTGAATGCCTTGAACAGCACTTATGACGCAGACAAAAAAACAGCATTACAGATCTGGGATTTTGCAGAAGTAGGTTATAAAGAAGTGAAGAGTGCAGCATTGCATATTCAACATTTAAGAGACGCTGGATTCACCGTTGAAACAGGCGTTGCAGGGATTCCTACTGCGTTTGTAGCCACTTATGGTACAGGAAGTCCTGCAATTGGAATTTTAGCCGAGTTTGACGCATTACCTGGAATCAATCAATCTGCATCTGCAGAAAGAAACCCCATTGCAGGAAAAAGTGCAGGTCATGCATGCGGTCACCATTTGTTTGGTACTGCAAGTGTATCTGCTGGTATTGCCATTAAAGAATTGATTGCATCTGGCAAACTAAAGGGGACCATTAAGGTATATGGTACACCTGCGGAAGAAGGTGGAAGCGGAAAAGTATTTTTAGTACGTGAAGGTTTATTCAACAACTTAGATGCGGTGATTCACTGGCATCCTGATGATGTAAACGCCATCACCACCACAAGTGCATTGGCGAATAAATCTGCTAAGTTTAAGTTTTATGGTATTTCTGCACACGCTGCGGCTGCGCCAGACCAAGGTCGCTCTGCATTAGATGCTGTGGAAGCGATGGACAATATGGTGAACATGATGCGTGAGCATATTCCACAAGAAACAAGAATTCACTATGTTATCACTAATGGCGGTAAAGCGCCGAATGTGATTCCTGATTTTGCAGAAGTGTATTACTATGTGCGTCATCCAAAAAGAAAGGACGTGGTAGAAATTTTTGATAGAGTAGTGAAAGCTGCCGAAGGAGCTGCTTTAGGAACAGGTACGACTATGAAATATGATATCATTGGAGGCACACACGACTTATTGATCAATAAAACACTGGCCGAAACAATGCAAGCCAACTTAGATAAAGTAGGCGGTGTAATGTATACAGAAGAAGAAATTGCTTTTGCTAAAAAAATTCAGCCAACAATGGTTGCTCCAGTAGACATTGCTACAGCTGCTAAAGTAAAACCATTGACCTATTTTAACGAAGGCAATAGCGGTTCTACTGATGTAGGCGATGTTAGCTATACAAAGCCCACTGTTGGCTTAAGGGCAGCAACATGGGTTCCGGGGACTGCTGCGCATAGCTGGCAAGCAATCGCATCTGGAGGCACAGAGATTGGCACTAAGGGTATGTTGGTTGCAAGTAAAACAATGGCTTTGACTGCAATTGATTTAATGAGCAATCCTGAATTGATTAAAAAAGCAACAGAAGAATTTAACAAAGCGAAAGGAGAATACAAATACAAAGCATTGTTAGGTGATATCAAACCTGCTTTAAATTATAGAGACTAGGGTTTACCTGAGCTTACTTATTTAAAAAAAATCAAGGCACCCGTTTATGGAGTGCCTTGATTTTTTTAAGCTTATATTCATCGTTTTAATCTTGATTCGACTCTGGGCGCATTTGAGGGAAGAACAACACATCTTGAATAGATGGCTGATTCAACATCATCATACACAAACGATCTATTCCGATACCAATACCTGATGTAGGTGGCATACCATATTCCAAAGCTCTCAAGAAATCGTGATCTATAAACATGGCTTCATCATCTCCTCTTTCCATCAATGCCAATTGATCTTCGAATCGCTTACGCTGTTCAATTGGGTCATTTAATTCTGAATAGGCATTGGCCAATTCTTTTCCGTTCACCATTAATTCAAATCGCTCCACCAATCCTTCTTTCGTTCTATGCTTTTTTGTCAACGGACTCATCTCTACTGGATAGTCAATGATAAAAGTAGGTTGGATATAAGTGTGCTCACTTGTAGCGCCAAATAATTCATCTATCAATTTTCCTTTTCCAATCGTTGGTGGTACATCTATCTTTAATTGCTTACACACTTCTCTTAATCCAGCTTCGTCCATTCCGCTGATATCTATACCTGTATTCTCTTTGATGGCATCTAGGATGCTAATACGCTTAAATGGTGCTTTAAAATTAATCGTCTTTTCACCTACTTTCAATTCAGTAGTACCGTGTAAAGTCAAGGCAATTTTTTCAAACAACTGTTCTGTGATTTCCATCATCCAGAAATAATCTTTGTAGGCTGTGTACCATTCTAATACCGTGAACTCTGGGTTATGTGTTCTGTCCATGCCTTCGTTACGGAAGTTTCTACTAAACTCGTATACCCAATCAAATCCGCCTACAATAAGACGCTTTAAGTACAATTCATTTGCAATACGTAAATAGAAGGGTACATCTAAGGCATTGTGATGTGTCACAAATGGTCTTGCAGCAGCACCACCCGGTATCGCTTGTAATACTGGCGTATCCACTTCCAATGCACCGCGGTCATTTAAGAACTGACGGATGGTATTCATTAAGATCGTACGCTTAGTAAAAGTTTCTTTCACATCTGGATTGATGATTAGATCTGCATAGCGCTGGCGGTACCTAAACTCTGGATCTGTTACTGCATCAAACACTTGGCCTGACTCATCTCTTTTAACCACTGGTAATGGCTTTAAAGATTTAGCCAATAAGGTCAAAGTGGAGGCATGTAAAGACGTTTCGCCCGTTTTAGTCGTGAATACATATCCGGTTGCGCCAATGATATCGCCTAAGTCCAACGCATTCTTTGTCATGATATCCCAATAAGACTTGTCTTCGTCTGGGCAAATCTCGTCTCTCTTTACATATAGTTGAAAAATTCCCTGGTCATCCTGGATCTTCACAAATAACACTTTACCCTTGTCGTTGACACTCATAATACGTCCAGCAACACAAACTGCGGCAAACTGATCTTTGGTTTCTTCTGTAAATTGGCTCTTAATTTCCTGAGATAAATGTGTCACAGGGTACAATGGGGCTGGATATGGATCTATTCCCGCTGCTTCTAAAGCTTGTAGCTTCTCTCTTCTAATAATTTCCTGTTCTGATAAATGACTCATTATATAGTGTTGATATTTTATTGGATTACTGCAAAAGTAAAACTTAGCAGTCAATTAGCGAAAGAAGCCTTCCTGAACTTCGGCAGCAGTTAAAGAAAGGCAATCACCTGGTTGCATTTCCTGAATCGAATACTTGCCCAATTTTGCCCTGATTAAACGCAATACAGGAAATCCCACCTGAGCAAACATTTTACGCACTTGCCGATTCTTGCCCTCGGTTAATTGAATGGATACCCAACTTGTTGGAATGTTTTTTCTAAATCGAATGGGCGGATTGCGATCTGGCACAGCTATACTATCTGGTAATTGTGCAAGTGTAGCAGATTTAGTTTGATATATTTTGCCATCCACATTAATGGATACCCCTTTTGTTAATTGCGCCAATGCTTCATTCGTAATTGCACCCTCTACTTGTACCCAATAAGTACGTTGATGCGCAAATATTGGATTCAATAATTGCTGATTGATGCTTTTATCATTTGTAATCAACAATAAACCTTCACTATCATAATCTAATCTACCTACTGGATAGACATCTGTAGGTACATGCAAGATATCTTTTAAGCACAACTTACCTTCTGTTGAAGTGAATTGTGAGAGTACTTGAAAAGGTTTGTAGATTAAAAAATAGTCCATGAAATTGTACTTGATTGAGCGACTTAAAAAACAAAGTCCCACTGTTGTGGGACCTCGTATATAGATGGGTTAGTAAGTACGGGAATTGAATTCCCATCACAATATTAAATATACTTTATTCGAATTCAAAAAAAATTGTAAACAAATTTTTCGGGGTTATCCACAAATGGACTTTTCGGAGTAAGGTTTTAAGGCGTTAAAAATAAAATAAATACGACTTTAAATTTGTTTTTATGTTATTGAATAAAAAATTTCATTTCGATGAAACATATATGAATAAAGGCTTTCATTGATTCTATTTTTTATTCAATTATAAATGATGCGTGATTTTATTTTTACTTTTTGGGCTCCTTTTTCATCATCTAGGAGGAAGTATTTTCACTAAAAATATTTTTTATAAAAAAGGGGCATTACCTTTGATTTAGCTCAAAAACACGCATATGAAGCTTCCCGCACCCGTTTCAGTACAATGGTTATCTGAATTTACAAACGCAGAATTGATTGGTAACGATCAAGTTTTAATCACAGGAATCAATGAAATTCATCAAGTTGAAATAGGTGATATTGTATTTGTTGATCACCCAAAATATTATGCTACTTGTTTAAATAGTGCTGCTACTTGTATCATCATTAATAGTAAGGAAGTGGAAGTTCCGCAGGGTAAAACATTGTTGTATTGTGATGCACCTTTTGACGCCTATGCAAAACTTGTAAATCACTTTAATCCATTTAAAATAAGCACAGAATCAATTAGTTCTGACTTAAAAATTGGCGCCAACAGCTTGGTGATGCCAAATGTTTTTATTGGTGCCAATGTACAAATAGGAAACCATTGTATCATTCATCCGGGAGTGTCCATTTTAGCAGATACCATCATTGGAGACCATGTAGTGATTCAAGCAAACACCGTAATTGGATCTGATGCGTTTTATTACAATACTAAAAAAAATAGACCGTCTTGGTATGTGAAAATGCCTAGTTGTGGACGTGTTATTATTGAAGATAAGGCTGAAATTGGCGCAAGTTGTACCATTGACCGTGGGGTGAGCGGTGATACCATCATTGGGATGGGTTCAAAACTAGACAATATGGTACATATTGGTCATGACACCCAATTAGAAGCCAATTGTTTAATCGCTGCTCAAGTAGGTGTTGCTGGAGGGGTTAAAATTAAAGCGGGTGTGACCCTTTGGGGCCAAGTAGGTGTAAGTAAAACATTAACGATTGGCGAAAATGCAGTGGTGTTAGGTCAGTCAGGTGTTGTCAATACCCTCGAGGGCAATAAAGTCTACATGGGATTCCCTGCAGAAGATGCAAGTATCAAGCGTAGAGAATTTGTATGGATCAAAAGAATACCTGCACTATGGAAAAAAATGATGGAAGATTAATCCAGCTGATGCATTTGCTTTAATTCTCCTGCGACTCTTTTAATCGTGTCCTCTAATTTTCTATATTGAAATGCAGGAAAAGTCTTTAAGAACTTCTCATTGTTAAATCTCACTGTCGCCTGTGCAGTAGCTGCTGTTTCTTTGGTTAACAATGGTGCTTTGCCGGTGATGATACCCTTCAACGCTTCCAATCTCCAAACTAGACCTGCTAAAAATGGAGTTACTTTTTTATACGGTAAGCGCTTATTAAAAGCTGTTGCAATAGTATTGAATAAATGACGATACTGCATATTGTCTGCACTCAATACATATCGTTGTCCTGTAATATCGCTCTCCATTAATAATTGCATTGCATCTACTACATCCAATACATCTACAAAACCACTCATGCCTTTTGTATACCATGGAAATTCATTGTAGGCGGATTTGAAAATACCAGAAGACCCATTGTTCCAATCGCCCGCTCCCAAAATAATGACCGGATTCACAATCGCCATAGGCAATCCTTCTTCTCTTGCTCTCCATACTTCTAATTCAGCTAAATATTTTGATTGTCCGTAGACACTATTGCTTGTTTCTGGTGTCCAGTTCATGGATTCATCTATCGCTTCTGTTTCTCTTATTCTACCTAATGCAGCTACCGAACTTACAAAAATTAATTTTTTTATATTTTGGGCCAAACATGCATTCACCACATTGGCTGTTCCGTCTACATTGGATTGTAACATCTTTGCTGCAGCACCTGGCGCAAAAGAGACTATTGCTGCACAATGGTATACATAGTCAATACCTTCTAATGCCTCCGTTAAACCAATTGGATCCAAAATATCGCCCTTGATCCATTCGCATTGATCGGACCCCGCAAACACAGGCATAGATTGACGATAAAGCGCGCGGACTTTTTTTCCCTTCGCTAATAAAGAAGTGATTAAATGAGATCCTACTAAACCGCTTGCACCTGTTACAAAAATCATTTTTATCTATTTAACCCGAAATTTAAAAGTATTTGAAACACCTATTCTTTAATCAGTCTGCCAATATCCACTTTTAATTGCTCTACTTCTAAAGTCTTTAATCCATCATAAATTTTACCACGTACTTTCCCTTTTCTATCCACTAGTGCAAAAAACTGCGTATGGATAAATTGATCTTCTATCTTAACCACATTGTTTTTGGGATCGTCTAATAAATAAGAACCTCGAGCCATTTGATAGAGACTGTCTTTTAGGCCTGTCAAGAAAATCCACTTAGCGGTGTTCACTTCTAATGAATCTGCATAGCGTTTTAATACCGGGACAGAATCTGTTTCTGGATTACATGTATGTGAAAGAATTTGAAAATCAGGATTGTCCTTGTAGACTAAATAAATCTCCTTCATGTTCTTATTTAACTTTGGGCAGATGCCTTTACAGGTGGTAAAGAAGTATTCCACCACCGTAATTTTGTTTTGAAACACCTTCTCTGTTACATTTTTCCCGTCTTGATTGGTAAATGAAAAGGGTTGGACATAGCTTAAGACTGGCATCTTCACCTTCCAATTGTCGGTACCCCTAAAAAGGAAATAATAAAACCCTGCAATAAGTACAGCGAAAAAAACTAGATAAGTAAGGAATTTCTTGGACATCTTGATTTGCTTTAAATGCGTCACAAAGTTACTATTATTTTCAGGGTATTGGCTTAGCTTTGCACTATGTTTAAAAATTGGAATTGGGACGCAATTGGAATTGGAACCTCTTTGGCTTGTGCCATACATTGCGCCCTATTGCCCTTATTTTTTAGTAGCCTTCCTTTATTAGGCATCAATGTTTTACACAATCCAAAATTTGAATTTGGCATGATTCTGCTTTCTTTTGGGATAGGTGCCTATTCGCTTTATCATGGCTATAAAAAACACCATCACAGCTTTAAGCCGATTGTCTTATTTAGTCTAGGAATTGGGTTGATGTTTTGTAGAATGGTATTTAGAGAGGCCGAGCTTTATTTATTGTTCCCAGCTGCCTTCTTCATCATCATTGCGCACATAAGCAACCACAATAGTTGCAGGATGCACAATCATGCACACGAAGACGACTGCGATCATTAGAAGCTATAGCTCATCGATCCGTCCTTCTCATCCTTTAGCTGAATACCCATCGCTGATAATTGATTTCTGATTTTATCGCTGGTCGCAAAATCTTTATTGGCCTTTGCTTGCTTTCTGATTTCAATCAATAACTCCACCACGCCATTTAATTGTTGACGATTCGCGCCCTTGTCTACCTTAATACCTAAAATAGACTCTACAAACAGTTTTAACTGTGATTGTACTAGGTTCCAAACAGATCCCGCAACTTCGTCGTAGGCAATATGTTTGTCTTTTAATGAATTGATGCTTGGGAGTATCTCAAATAAGTTAGCCACCACTTTCGCCGTATTGATATCGTCATCCATGAACAATTCTAGTTCATTGACCCATGTAATTAGTTGTGTCGCCAAGGATTCGTCTTTAGAGACGGTGTCATTGCTAAAACTTTGTGCTTGTAACCAATCATAGCCCTCCATGAATCTGCGCAATGCTTTTTCTGATGCTTGCAATGCTTCATTACTGAAATCTAATGTACCTCGATATTGACTTTGTAAAATAAAGAACCTGACAGTCATCGGAGTATAAGCTTGTGTGAGTTCCGGATGATTTCCTTGGAACAATTCACTCAACTTAATCACATTGTTATAACTCTTACCCATCTTGCGGCCATTGATGGTAATCATATTATTGTGCATCCAATAACGCGCAGGCATTTGATGATTGCAGACAGTGCTTTGTGCAATCTCACACTCATGATGTGGGAATTGTAAATCCATTCCGCCGCCGTGTAGATCAAATTGTTTTCCCAAATATTTAGTAGCCATAGCAGAACATTCGATATGCCATCCCGGAAAACCTTCGCCCCATGGACTTTGCCAGCGCATGATATGTTCAATGGGTGCTTTTTTCCATAAAGCAAAATCTACTTTATTTTTTTTCTCTTCTTGATTTTCTAAATCTCTTGTCGTCTCTAATTGCTCTTCAATATTGCGACCACTTAAAATACCATAGGGTTGATTCTTCTTAGAATAGTCGTCGTTGTATTTAACCACATCAAAATAAACAGAGCCATTGGACTCGTATGCATACCCGTCGGCCATAATTTTCTTAATCATTTCTATCTGCTCTACAATATGTCCTGTGGCAGTGGGTTCTATGCTTGGTGGCAGATTGTTAAACTGCGTCATCGCCCAATGGTATAGGTTGGTATACTTTTGCACCAACTCCATTGGTTCTAATTTTTCTAAAATCGCTTTTGTCGCAATTTTATCTTCTGCTACTTTTCCCTCTTCTTCAAAATGACCGGCATCTGTGATGTTTCTAACATAACGCACTTTATACCCTTTGTGTAAAAGATATCTGTACACAACATCAAAAGTGATAAATGGTCTTGCGTGTCCTAAATGACTTTCGCCACTCACCGTTGGACCACAAACGTACATGCCCACATAGGGTGCGTTAATCGGTTCGAAAACTTCTTTTTGACGAGTAAGTGAGTTGTATATTTTTAGTGGCATAGTAGACCACAAAGATAATTTTATTTTACCTAAAAGAATGGCTAATTCTTAATCAATTGAAGGTCTGCCATAATCATGTGATGGTCACTTAGGTTCTCATCTATAGACTCCCATCCCTTGACCTGCCATCTAGCGTCCGCCATGATATAGTCTATTCTTAAAGTAGGCGATAAGTTCATATAAGTAGCCCCTATGCCAAATCCCTTTACTAAAAACGCATCCTGCATCAACCCTTTGATTTGCTTATAAGTATAAGAACTGGGCACATCATTAAAATCTCCTGTTAGCAAAGTGGGATAAGGGCTTTTAGCCAGTTGTTCTTGAATGATGGCCGCCTGAACCGAACGGATCATAAATGCTTTTTTCATTTTGCGCATCACACCATACTTTGCTTTTAATGCCGCTTTATTGGCATCTGCCGCATCATCAATCGCCTCAAAATCATGTTGTTTAAATTTAAAAGAAGCAAGATGCGTCGTGAAAACCCGAATCGTATCATCCCCTTTTAACAGATCCACAAAAATTAAACTTTCTTGGTTGGTATATGGAACTCTTTCTGCGTAGAGGATCTTGTATTTTGAATAAATGATACAACCTGCAAAATAGTTGGCTTCATTAATTTGATGGTCCTTGGAAAAAAAAGAATATGGATACTTTTGATCAAAATAGGTTGCATGATTGGCGATGTCATGCTTTAGTTCTTTTGTATTGTATTCCTGCATACAAATAATATCAGGATCCCATTTTTGAATCGAAGCTGCAATATCCTCTGTTCTTAATTTATGTCCAAGGGGTTGTGGTGTATTTCCGTTAAACTCTTTTACATTGAAGCTCGTTATACGTAAGTGATTGTCTTTCTTTTTTTGTGCAAAAGCTGTACCTGGATGCCAAGCAAATAAAACCAAAATAGTGGGATAGGAAATTGCCAGGGTTGCCACGGAAATCAATGATAGTATGGGTTTTGCAATTAACCAGATAAATAAAAATAATAAGTGCAATACGATGATATAGGGCGCAAGTAAACTTAAAAATCCGTTCACCCAGATCCATCCTACTGGCATAAAAAATTGCGGATACAATAACATCAGCACAAGGATAAGATGCACTGACAATAGCAGGCCCTTACCAAAAATTCTTATGCGTGATTTTTTTGCCATGAGGTAGGTCAATTTTTATTGCGCTTCTTTTGGTGCCATATACCCATTGCATTTTTTTACAATGACGTGCATCCAATTTCCTAAATCGATTTTCTTTTTCAATAAATACATGTATCCCACTCCAGCAAATCCTCCTACACTCAAAGTTAAAAAGAATACAGGTGTGCCAGATATATGCGTTGCAATTTGTATTACAAAATACACTGTAAATAAGATCCATACAGGAATGCCTCCTGTCCCTCCTAATTTCAATTGATAATTTGGTTGCAGGCTTAATGCCGCAGTAGCCAAGGCCATGATGCTCAGTTCAGCACCCATGAAAGAAATCCCTGCGCCCATGGCTATAAATGCAATAGCACCCAGGATGCCGCTATAAAAATAAATCGGAAATAAATGCTTGTTGGCTTTTTGATTTTGTAAGATAGTGCCAAAAACGGTCAACCAAATTAGATTGCCACAAAGGGTCCAAAATTGATCATGTGACCAATTGTAGATCAAAAAGGTCCAAGGTTTTTCTAACGCTTCTTGGTAATAAGGGGATAACATAAAATGATGTACTACTTCGTCATAAAAAGCTGACATTGGCAAGCCCTCTAAAAAATAGACCATCCTTGTCATGCCATACACAACAGCAACCATTAAATTCACCGACACAAGTGCTACTAGCGCATTGTTATCTGCCCCAAATAAAGGTTTTGATTGTTCTGTTGATTGCATCTGTTGTTGTGTCATTTGATTGTTTAGTTCCACCTATTATTTCGTTCTTTCTTTGACCAAATATATACCAATACAAATCCTACGATCGCTCCGCCCACATGTGCCCATCTTGCAACATTGTCCCCTGCGGTATTGCGCACTGCAAAAAATAATTCATATGAAAAATACAAGAGCCCCAGCCACTTCGCTTTGATTGGAAATAGAAAATAGATATAGATATAGGTATTGGGAAATAAATATACAAAGGCCATCAAAATACCAAAGACTGCACCACTTGCTCCTAAGGTGGCGGTATTGATTGTCTTATTGTAGTAAGTTGTTAAAAGCTCCATGATTTCAGTACGAATACCAGGTGTAGCAAGGCTTACATTGTTCTCACTTAAAATTCTAGTAAGCTGAATATGATGTGCTTTTGCATAGGCCATAACTGCATCATTGAATGCCGGCGAACCCGATACACTCATTTGACTTAACTGCATTAGATCTGCCGCCATCGGCACAAACTCGTATGATAGAATGAGTAAGTGAATGACCGAAGCACCCACACCGCATAAAATATAAAACAATAAAAAACGCTTAGGACCCCATACGTTTTCTAAAACAGATCCAAACATCCATAACGCAAACATATTACCCAATATGTGTCCAAAGTCCCCATGCAAGAACATATGGGTAATCATCTGCCATGGTCTAAATAAACTACTTTGCCATGCGTGTAATGCAAAATAATCTTCAAATGAAAAGGAGCTAGTGGGTCCCGCAAACGTATTTTGCGCTAAGAACATTAAAGCGTTAATGATGATTAAGTTTTTAATGATCGTTGGTAAAATCTCGAATCTTGTGGGCCTAAATTCTCTCATAAATTATGCGTTTAATAAATCTGTTCTTTTTAATTGTACCACATTCTCTATATGCAAAGTGTGCGGAAACATATCTACTGGCTGTATCTTAGTGACCGTATATTTAGCGTGTAATAATGCTAAGTCCCTTGCCTGTGTTGCTGGATTACAACTCACATACACAATGGTTGGGGCTTCCATCTCCAATAATTTCTGCACTAACTTTTCGTGCATACCCGCTCTTGGAGGATCTGTAATAATCACATCCGGCTTTCCATGTGTTTCAAAAAATGCATCGTCACAAACCTTGATCACATCTCCTGCAAAAAATGCCGTCTCTGTTAATCCATTCAATGAGGCATTTAATTTAGCATCCTCAATCGCTTCTGCCACAAATTCGACACCAATAATTTTTTTAGCTTGGTCGCTACAAAAAATCCCGATGCTTCCTGTACCACAATATAAATCATATACCACTTCCTTACCCGTTAGTTCAGCAAAGTCTCTTGTCACCTGATATAAAACCTCCGCCTGTTTTGAATTGGTTTGGAAAAAGGATTTTGGACTGATTTTAAATTCAAATTTTTCTAGCTTTTCGGTGATATAGCCATTCCCAAAATACACCTGCGGTTCCAAATCCTGCATACTATCATTTCGCTTGGTATTGATGGTATACAATAGGGTGGTGATTTGAGGGAACTGCTTTAACAAGGAATCCAATAAAGCCTTTCTCTTTTCCTCCTCCTCATAACCTAAAATCAAATTGATCATCCATTCGCCCTTGGTTGAATTTCTTACAAACATATTTCTTAGCCAACCCTGATGCTGTTTGATATTATAAAACGGCATTTTATTGTCTAAAGCAAACTGCACCACCGCCTTGCGCATTAAATTCGTTGGTTCTTCTTGTAAATAACAAGTATCTATTGGAACAATTTTTTCAAAAAATCCTCTTGCATGAAACCCGCCATCACCTGGGCTTTTAACGGGTTCTTCTCCCGAAGCCTTCATAGCCCTAAATGCCTCGAAAGACATATATAACTCAGTGGCAAAAGTATATTCAACCTTATTGCGATATCCCTCGGTTTGTTTGGCACCTAAAATAGCTGGTATAGGAGGCAAGGGAATTTTAGCAATCCTTGTCAAATTGTCTACTACTTGTTGTTGCTTATAGATGAGCTGTTGTGCATAAGGTAGCATCTGCCATTGACATCCGCCACAAACGCCAAAATGACTACAAAATGGTTTGACCCTATTTTCAGAATAGCTATGAAACTTTTTGGCAAAGCCTTCTGCCCAATCGGTTTTGTTTTTTTGTAATTGGATATCTACCACATCGCCCGGCACTGCCCCTTCAACAAAAATCACCTTGCCATCCACTCTTGCTAATGACTTGCCTTCGGCGGCGTAATCCTCTATAAGGACCTTTTCTAAAATAATTACTGGTTTTGACTTTCTCACGGAAACAAAGGTACAATCCAGCTACTAGATTATGCCATTCCATCCATTTAAATTAAACCCAAATCTGTTTTTTATTTTTTACTTTTACGTACTTAATTCGTCCCTTAACTCCTTTTATATGCGTCATAAAATAGTTGCTTTATGCAGTTTTTGTTTAGTTGTTTTGTCTGCCACCTTTACGAGTGCTCAGGCAGTTAAACAACGACCAACGACCAACATATCAGTTGGCCACAATATTGAAATCACCCTCAAGCCCTACAAAAACACCAAGATCTACCTAGGCACCAACTATGGTCAAAATCGTGTCCTAGCCGATTCGACAATTTTAAACGAAGCAAGTGTAGGTTATTTTAAAGGAAAAGCAAAGCTAACACCGGGCATCTATTTTGTCGTATCCCCTAAGTACGCTATTCTTTTCGAATTTTTGGTAGACGATGGTCAGCAGTTTAAAATGATTGCAGATACCCTCAACTTATCAGGATTTAAAATTATTGGATCAAAGGAGAATGATATTTTTAGTGCCTATTCCAAAAGCATGAATCAGCTGGGCGCACAAAGAAGCCAATTAGAACAAGCTTATGCAAGGGCCACAACTGCACTAGATTCTGCCAATTATCTCCTGTCTTTAAAAAAAATAGATGCTAGCTTTAAACAAGAACGTCAAAAAATAATCCTTACTGCACCTAAATCAATGATGCGTTTTTTCTTAGATGTATTACAAAGACCAGAGGCGCCAGCAATCCCGATTGTCAATGGCAAGGCGGATTCTAGCTATCCATTTTATTATGTTAAAAATCATTTTTGGGACAATGTGGTATTCAATGACAACCGTTTAATTAGAACACCTTTTTTTGAAGCAAAACTAGATGAGTATTTTAAAAACTATGTTTCCCGCGAACCAGATTCTATAATCGAAGAGGTTCAATACATGTTGGCTGTAGCAAAAACAGGAAAAGAAATTTATCCATTTTTACTTTTCAAGTTTACCAATAAATATATCAGTCCTGAATTTATGGGGCAGGATAAAGTGTTCCTTCATTTGTTTCAAAACTTTTTTAGCAAGGGTGATACCGTGTTATTAAACAATGAATCTAAAAAATCAATTACTGAACGAGCGTATAGTATCATGGCCAACCTCATTGGCAATCCCGCTCCTGCATTGGATTTAAACACAATAGACAATAAATCGTTTTCGCTTTATAGCCAACAAGCTAAATATACCTTCATTGCATTCTGGGATCCAACTTGTGGACATTGTAAAGTGGAGATGCCAAGGGTGGATTCTTTTTATACAAACAACTGGAAGCAACTAGGCGTTCAAGTTATCGGGGTAAATACGAATTTTAAAGAATTAGCAGCATGGAAACAATTTATAACCGATCAACATTTTAATACTGGATGGTCACATATCTATCAAACCGAAGAAGCACTAAATGCAGAAATAAATGCAGGTAAAGCGACTACCATTAGGCAGCTTTATGATGTATTTAAAACACCAACATTTTATTTATTAGATAAAGACAAAAAAATTATTGCTAAGAATCTATCGATAGATCAGTTCCATGAATTCTTGCAATCTCAGCAAAAAAAATAACCTATTCAAAGTCATTCACTTTGAATAGGTTAACTGAATGCCAATGTAATTAGAATACTGCCGAAACGACGTCTCTGATTACTTTTGGCTTACCCAATGTATAGTAGTGTAAAACGGGTACACCCGCTGCTTTTAATTCCTTACTTTGTTGAATCAACCACTCTGTCCCTACTTGCTCGCATTCCGCATCGGTCTTGCATTTGTTAATGGCATTGGATAGTTCTGTTGGTATATCAACATGGAAGATTCTTGGCAAAATTGTCAATTGCTTCTTATTGGTGATTGGCTTTAAGCCTGGTATAATTGGTACTGTAATGCCCATATCGCGACATGCTTGAACATAGTCCAAGAACTTTTGGTTGTTGAAAAACATTTGCGTCATGATATAGTCAGCACCAGCATCTACCTTCTCTTTTGTTTTTAATAAATCAATCTCAAAATTAGGTGACTCAAAATGCTTTTCTGGATAACCAGCAACACCCATACAAAAATCAGTTTTGCCGCCATTCAAAATATCTTCATCTAAATAAATACCTTGATTCAATTGACCCACTTGCTTTAATAAATCAATTGCAAATTTATTTCCACCCGGCTCAGGCTCAAAGCTAGATTCATTCTTAGCCGCATCGCCTCTTAAAATCAATGCATTGTCAATGCCTAAAAACTGTAAATCAATTAAAGCATCTTCTGTTTCACGCTTAGTGAAACCACCACATATAATATGTGGCACTGCATCGATATTATAATGGTTCATGATGGCAGCACAAATACCCACCGTACCCGGTCTTTTGCGCACATCCACTTTTTCAAATGTGCCATCTGTTTTTTTCTTAAACATCGTTTCACTTCTGTGATAGGTCACATTGATCCATGAAGGATTAAACTCCATTAATGGATCCAAATGGTCATAAATAGAAGTGATTGTTTTGCCCTTTAATGGGGGTAGAATCTCAAAGGAGACCAATGTGTCTTTTGCTTTCGCTAGATGTTCTGTTACGTGCATAGAATACAAAAATAGTTAATATTATTTGACTAGGTTCAAATAGGCTTTTTTAACCTTATTTTTGTACAAAACATTCAACGTGATACTGACGATACATACCGATAAGTTAATCAAACAATACAAGGGCCGAAAGGTTGTTGACCAGGTAAGCGTATCTGTTACACAAGGAGAAATTGTAGGATTACTAGGCCCCAATGGTGCCGGTAAAACAACCACATTCTATATGGTGGTTGGATTGATTGCTCCTGATGAGGGTCGTGTTTTTTTAAACGAAGAAGATATCACCCATTTACCGATGTACAAACGTGCACAAATGGGCTTAGGTTACCTACCTCAAGAAGCAAGTGTATTTAGAAAATTAACGGTTGCAGATAATATTATGGCGATTTTGGAAATGACAAAATTGACCAAGGGGGAAAGAGTACATAAAATGGAAACCCTTTTAGATGAATTCAATTTACAAAAAGTAAGAAACAATAACGGAGACAGTTTAAGTGGTGGCGAAAGAAGAAGAACTGAGATTGCAAGAGCATTGGCCGTAGATCCTAAATTCATATTATTAGACGAACCCTTTGCTGGCGTGGATCCTATCGCAGTAGAAGATATTCAATCTGTAGTCGCTAGATTAAAACTAAAAGACATTGGTATTTTAATTACCGACCACAACGTAAACGAAACCTTGTCTATTTGTGATCGCGCCTACTTATTGATAGAAGGAAAAATATTCAAACACGGCACCGCCGAAGAATTAGCAGAAGACGAACATGTAAGACGATTATACCTGGGTACCAACTTTGAGTTAAAGCGCAAAGATTGGATTATCGAAATGGGACAAAAATAGCCTATGAAGATTTTTAGCCCCGCTTTATCAAGATTAGCAAGATTGCGCTATTGGCGTATCGAACATTGGGTTAAGGATCCCGTTGCAGCACAACGTGAAGTGTTACAGGACCTCATCACACACGGACAGTACACACAGATTGGAAGAAAATACCAATTTAGTTCACTTTTCAATATTAGAAAATTCAAGGAAACGGTGCCTATTCAAGAGTACGATGACATCAAACCTTATATAGACCAGATCATGCAAGGGGAAAATGCTGTTTTATGGAATACACCAGTCGAATGGTTTGCCAAAAGCAGTGGTACCACAAGTGACAAAAGCAAATTCATCCCATTAAGCAAAGAAAGTATCGAGGACAACCACTTTCAGGGTTCTAAAGATGTACTCAGTATTTATTATAACGCCTTTCCAGACAGCGATCTATTAACAGGAAAGGGGCTTGTGATTGGCGGAAGCCATCAAGTGCACCCAATAAAAGAAGACATTCAATATGGTGACCTAAGTGCGGTATTGCTTCAGAACGCCCCTATTTGGTCTGGCTTGATCAGGGTACCCGAATTGTCTATTGCATTGATGGACGAATGGGAATCAAAAATTGAAATGCTTGCACAAAGCACCATTCAAGAGCCTGTCAGTTCTATCGCTGGTGTGCCTACCTGGACCCTTGTTTTATTAAAAAGGATTTTAGAAATCACGGGCAAGGCGACCATCAAAGAAGTTTGGCCTGATTTTGAATTGTACATTCATGGCGGCGTTTCTTTTACGCCCTATAGAGCACAATTTCAAAAGATCATCGGTGGGGATTGTAATTATCTAGAGATCTACAATGCAAGCGAAGGATTTTTTGCTGCACAAGATCGTTTGAACCAAGAGGGAATGTTGCTCTTTTTAGACCATGGTATTTTTTATGAGTTCATGCCGATCGAAGAATATGGAAAAGACAATCCTATTACCATTGGATTGGATAAAGTTGAATTGGGAAAAAATTATGCGATCGTCATTAGCACCAATGGTGGACTATGGCGCTATCTTGTAGGTGATACCGTTCAATTTGTGACGCTGAATCCATTTAGGGTTAAAGTGAGTGGACGACTAAAACAATATATCAATGCATTCGGCGAAGAACTGATTGCTGACAATAGTGATAAAGCCATTAGCGCAACCTGTGCCAGCTTTAATGTGGTGATGAAAGAATATACAGCAGCCCCTATTTATATGTCTGATAAAGGTGCTGGCGCACACGAGTGGTTGATTGAATTTGAACAAACACCTACAGACATGCATGCTTTTGCAATTGCATTGGACCAGAATTTACAAGCTGTGAATAGTGATTACGAAGCTAAAAGACATAAAGACATTGCACTTGGTTTACCACAAATCACTGCAGTTAAAAAAGATTGTTTTCATGAGTGGTTAAAGAGAAAAGGGAAATTAGGTGGTCAACATAAGGTACCTAGACTTTCCAATGAGCGTAAGTTTGTAGAAGAGCTGAAATTAATTCACCAAGAAGGATAATTAAAAAATATAAAATGATTGATGCGTTAGGATGGGTAGCCACCGCGGTTGTGGTAGGTTCCTTTGGAATACAAGATGTAAGAAAATTAAGAATCATCAACATGTGTGGAAGTGTACTTTGGATTGCGTATGGTTTTTTAAAACAGGATAATCCTGTTATATTTGTAAATATTAGTATCATACTTATGCATACTTATTGGTTTATTAAAAATAGAAAGTAATGAAATTATTAGCAGGAAAAGTAGCCATCGTAACAGGAGCAGCTAGAGGCATTGGAGCAGCCATCGCTTTAAAATTAGCAGAACAAGGTGCAAATATTGCATTTACTTATGTGAGTGATAGCAGTGCTGACAAGGCGAACCAGCTAGTTGTAGAAATGGAAAAATTGGGTGTTAAAGCAAAAGCATACCAGGCCAATGCAGGTGATTTTACCGCATGTGAAACATTTGTAAATGATGTAGTCGCTACATTTGGCACCGTAGATATCTGTGTTAACAATGCAGGTATCTCTAAAGATAATTTGTTATTGCGCATGACAGCAGAACAATGGGATGATGTGATGGAGACCAACTTAAAGAGCGTATTCAATATGACTAAGCAAGTGATTCGTCCAATGATGAAAGCACGTAGCGGAAGCATTATCAATATGAGTTCAATTATTGGTATTCGTGGTAATGCGGGTCAAAGCAGCTATGCAGCTAGTAAGGCTGGTATCATTGGTTTTACAAAATCTATTGCTGCAGAAGTAGGTAGTCGTAATATTCGTTGTAACGCCATCGCTCCAGGATTTATTGAAACAGATATGACCCATTATTTAAATGAAGGGGAAGCAGGAAAAGCTTTCTTAGATAAAATTCCTTTGGGTCGTTTTGGTAAAGCAGATGAAATTGCCAACACCACTTTATTCTTAGCGAGTGAAATGAGTAGTTATGTAACGGGTCAAGTAATTAGCGCCTGCGGAGGATTGAATATCTAAATTCTTTTATCAATCTCAGACTTCAGATCTGCATAGATCGATTCAACTGTGCCTTCTCCTTTAACAGAAACAACTTTATTAAATTGTTTATAATAAGTTGCTACTGCAGTTGTCTTGTCGTGGTATTCTTGAATTCTCGCGCGGATGATTGTTTCATTAGTATCGTCACTTCTTCCTGATGTCAATCCTCTTCCTAATAATCTTTTTACCAACTCTTCCTCACTCACTTCCAATGCAAGGACCACATTGATCTCGTTAGACTTCTTTTCCAACAAAGCATCTAATGCAACACATTGTGCCGTTGTTCTTGGAAATCCATCAAATAAAAATCCCTTCGCTTCTGGATGTGCATTCATAAAATTGTCTACCATCCCTATCACCACCTCGTCTGGTACCAGTTGTCCTTGATCCATTAGTCTTTTTGCCTCCATTCCTAAAGTGGTTTGACCTGCAATCTCACTACGTAATAAATTACCTGTAGATAAGTGTTGCAAACCATAGGCAGCGATAATATTTTCACTTTGTGTGCCTTTACCGCTTCCTGGAGGACCAAATAAGATTAAATTGAACATGGGATTGTGTTGATAGGCAACAAAGATAATGAACTCGGCTAAATTTTTTTAACCCTATCTTATAAATTACCCAACAAATTATCTGAATACTTGTTAGTATTTTTATACAGAAATCAATCCCATGTACAAAATACTTTGTTTTTGCCTTTTAATTAGCCAAACCGCTTGTGGTCAGGCCTCCACAAAGCAATCCAATAAAACGAATACGATGCCAACAAAAGAAAATACCTATTATTCTAGAACTAGTAAGGACGCTGTTATTGTTCCAGATAGTGTTTGGAAACAAATCTTAAGTCCAGAGGTCTATGCGATTGCTAGAGAAAAGGGGACCGAACGCCCTTTTACGAGCGCCTTTGAAACCTCTAAGGCAATAGGGACGTATTACTGTAAAGCCTGTGGCAACCCGCTTTTTAAAAGCGACACCAAATTTGATAGTGGTTGCGGTTGGCCTAGTTTTTACGAGCCTGTGGCTAAACAATCCATTATTTATATACCCGACAACACCCTTGGAATGAGAAGAACAGAGGTGCAATGCGGCAAATGTAAGGCGCACTTAGGTCACGTATTTGAAGATGGTCCACCTCCAACTGGCTTACGTTATTGTATCAACGGAGTGATCCTTGACTTTGATGCAAAATAATACATGGCATAGGCGGTAATAAACAATCCTACAAAAGATAAAATCATCACACTTTGTGCAAAGAATGCGGTCCATTCTATTTCTAAAGTCATGCCCTCTTTTACCAACATCACCGTCACGCTTCCTACATATCCGATCGAGTCTGCTAGATAAATAAAGAAACCCGCATTCCCTTTAATCGAATAAGCAGCTATCAAACGATCAAAGTAGATCGAATTAAAAGGGATGTATACTAAGTACAATCCCAATCCTACCAAGAGCATCCACCAAAACGGATCCAATAATTTTTGTGTGAAAAAATAAGTAGATAAACCTGCAATCACAAATCCAATTAAAATAAACACATGCGCAATCATGAATGCTTTAAAACTATTTTTTACTGCGACAACAGCGCCAATTAAAATCAAAATAAAAATAGTGATTGGAATTTCTGTTTCAGAAAAAGTAGAAGGCTTTGCTGCATAGCCCATCTCCTTCCACATATCGGCAGAAAAATTGTCTCTAATATCTCTAAAAATAGTGGCAAATAAATAGATTGCAACAAAAGCAATTACGCCCGGCAAATATTGCTTTATAATTAATTTTCGATCTGATCCCGTCATCGGAATTCTTTTTGCCCTCAATGCTTCATCCTCTAAGGATGGCGCTGGCACTTTCTCTAAACCCCATACACACAATACCAATGGCAAAGCAAAAACCAATCCAGTACAAAATGGAACCCAGGTTTCTGCCACATTAAAATCTTGTATCAGCCAAGCACCTACTGACTTAACCCAACCCGAAGAAAAAATAAAACTCACTGCCAATGCAGCACCTATAAAATCTGTACTACGCCTGCCTTCTACATAAGAAAAAACAACACCCCATAACATCCCCAATGGAAACCCATTGATGAATAAAAACAAGATGCTATAAGGCGCTGGAACCATTGCAAACAATAGCCAGGCTGCCCATGCAATACCCGTTAATAAGAAAATGATTTTATATCGATTCTTTTTTTCAAGTCCAGAAATAAATTTAATACCATAAAACTTAGCCATCAAATAACCTAACATTTGACTGATGACCATGGCGGTTTTAAATGCAACTGGCCCAAAAGTCATGCCCTCAAATGTGCAAACTGTAAATGATTTTCTAAATCCAAATATGAAAACATAGGTTCCGAAGGAAACCAAGGCAGCATAAAGTGCTACTGATTTTTCTTTTGTGATAAATGACATGCCTAATTCTTTAAATGAAAACGATGTATTACAGTCGTCTTCTTAAAGATAGGGTAATTCAATTAATTTTTATGGTAAGCAAAGACAAAGGGTTTCTCTGGATTGTCTTTTAAGGCGCGTTTTACTAAATGCGGCTTTTGAATGATTTTTCTTTTATTTAAATCAATCACTTCGATATTCTGATAAAACAATTCCACTTGTTCAATTTGAAACAACATGGAATGTATTTCCAATAATAATATCAATTGCTTTTGTCTTTTTAGGACATCATTGTTCGCAAGATATATATGGCTTCTTAACATGGGTACAAAACTACAATTTTTTACAAGTATATTTGAATAAGATTTAATTATTCATGCAACAAAAATCTGTACTCATCGCACCCTTAGATTGGGGACTTGGTCATGCAACAAGATGTATCCCCGTCATTGCTGCATTACGCAACCTTGGCTATCGTGTAACCATTGCTACAGAAGGACCTCATGAAATTATTTTAAGAGAAGCCTTTCCTGATTTGACTTTCCTCAAATTAAAAGGATATGGAATTCGCTATTCCAAAAAAGCAGAAGGTTTTGCATTTAAAATGTTTATCCAAATTCCACGCATTTTGTACAACATACTAAGAGAGTTTTGGTGGTTATGTAAAACAAATCAACAGCGTCAATTTGACTTGATTATTTCTGATAACCGACTTGGGTTTTTTCATCTTAATACGCCCTCTATATTCATAACGCATCAACTCAACTTGCAAACTCCATTTACTTGGTCAACAAGCCTGCTTCAGTGGATGCAATACACTTGGTTTCAATTTTTTTATACCATGGTTTGGGTACCAGACATGGAAGGCGACCAAAACCTTTCCGGCATCTTGGGTAATCCCACAAAAAAACCGTCTGTGCCTATTTGGTATATGAATTGCCTATCTAGATTAAAGGACCATATGTCGATCCAGTCGGCAAATCAGGTGGTCGACCAAGCCTTCCCTCTTTTGTTTTTGGGGATTGTTTCTGGCCCCGAACCCCAGAGGTCTATTTTTCAGGACCTCCTTTGGCAGCAAGGCAATCAAATGAATCAGCCTTTCCAAATCATCGCAGGCACTGCCAATCAGCCCAATAACCAAGCTGTTTCGTCCCATGGGTCCATTGTACCGCATTTAGGGGGTCCGGATTTGGCTAAAGCAATCGAAAACGCCACCTATATTATCAGCCGAGGAGGTTATACTAGCCTAATGGAATTGATCCCATTTAATAAGAAGCTGATTTTAGTACCCACACCCGGACAAACAGAACAAGAATACTTAGCTAAAAGATGGCAAGAAAAAGGATGGGCGATTGCCTATGACCAAACCGAATTTCATCTTGAAACTGCCCTACAACAAGCTGCTAGTTTTGCATATCAACCCATCCCTTTTAAAAGCTTTACAAAAGAAGCGTTGAAAGAAACATTAAAGCAAGTAAATTTGTAATATGGCTGTTCAAAAAACGGGTGAAGGGATTTTTGAAAATTTATCCAACTATTTAATTATTGATGTTCGAAGTCCTGGAGAGTATCTGCATGCACATATGCCCCATGCTTTTTCGCTTCCACTTTTTAATGACGAAGAGCGTGCACAAATTGGTACAACTTATAAACAAGAAAGCAGAGAAGCTGCTATAAAATTGGGGCTTCCTTTTTTTGGCACCAAAATGTTAGGCATGATTGAAACAGTGGAGCAATGGGTGGTGGATTACGAAAAAAAGAACGGAAACAAGCCAACCATTTTAGTGCATTGTTGGAGAGGAGGAATGCGCAGTGCTGCTGTTGCATGGTTATTAGATTTATATGGTTTTAAAACAGTTCAACTCAC
>CALPLN020000007.1 GCA_943324415.2 Sediminibacterium ginsengisoli
GTCTATTTAAAAAACAAAATTTACACGATGCCTCAGTTTTTAAAAACGAGGTACAATGAAACGGTAGCTATGATTATGGCCATCTTCTGGCTCTTCTTATACATTTTCGTAAATCTTACGTCTATTTTATACCTAGGTGCAATAGCCATTAATAATTTAACGGGGGGCACACATTTTCATTTAATCATGATTGGTTTAGCTGTCTTTGCTTTGTTCATTACACTAGGTGGTATGAAAGTAATAGGCTACACAGATGTATTCCAAGTATTGATTTTAACAATAGGCGGCTTAATCACCTCTTATATTGCGTTAACAGTAGTCAGTGAACAATTTGGAATGGGTAAGGATATGATTGCAGGCTTCAAACATCTAATGAAAGCGGCGCCAGACCATTTTAAAATGATATTCGATAAGCCGGGTCCTGGATCAACACAAAAAGAAATCGAAGATTATTCAAGTCTTCCAGGGATGGCCATGATGGTGGCGGGTATATGGATAGCACACTTAAATTATTGGGGATGTAATCAATATATCACACAAAGAGCATTGGGCGCAGATTTAAAAACAGCAAGAACAGGTATTTTATTTGCAGCGTTTTTGAAATTAATGATGCCAATACTAGTGGTTGTTCCAGGTATTGCAGCCTATGTGTTGTATCAAAACGGAGGTTTGCAAACACAGATGATGACCAATGGAGCATTGAACCAAGACAACGCCTACTCGGCGGTGGTTGGATTTTTGCCAGTTGGCCTAAAAGGCTTGTCTATGGCAGCTTTGACAGCGGCTATTGTGGCATCATTGGCAGGCAAAGCAAATAGTATTTCTACTATTTATTCATTAGACATTTATAAAAAGTATATCAATAAAGACGCAAGTGATACAAAAATAGTCACCACCGGAAGAGTGATCATTATTCTTTCATTGTTGATTGCAATTGTAATCAACTGGAAAGACACATTGGGTATTGGAGGCAAGGGTGGATTTGAGTTTATCCAAAAATATACAGGCTATATTTCTCCAGCGATCTTCCCTGTATTCCTCTTAGGTTTTTTCTGGAAAAGAGCTACCTCAAAAGCGGCCATCACAGGTATCTTTTTAGGTGTTTTGCTTTCCATCATTTTTGATAAATTCTTACCTGGATGGATGGGGAATGAGACCTTATTGTATACTGCTTATCCGACCGCATCGGGTAGTTTTGAAATTCCTTATTTAATCCAAATGGGATGGGTGTTTTGCTTCACTACTTTAGCAATTATCATTGTTAGCTTATTAGATGTGAAAGGACAAAAACACGAGAATGAAATCACCGAAGATAAAGGACAGTTTAAATTGTCCAATGCCCATTTAGCAATGGTGGTATTGGTTTTGGGCGTGGTGATTGCGCTATATATAAAATTCTGGTAGGAACTTTTTTGTAGTACGATTAAAAAAGTTGAAGACTAAAATGTCCTATGGAAGTAAAAAGGGCACATCGGATTAGTACGCCTAAGCTACACCAAAAGACCATCTTATTGGTTGGTACATTAAAACCAACACCGATGCCTATGCTTATTGGCGCCCCTACCGTCATGGTACCCAATAAACCAAGTCCAATTACGCCATATTTTTCCCAGATTTTCAATACAAATCCTGGTTCTTTTTTGTGCTTCGCTACTTTATTTTTTCTGACCTTATTCACCAAGGACTTAATCAAATCACCTAAATAGGCAGCTACAAAAACACCCATCAAGCCACCTGTAAGGCTAGCAAGGAATATGATGATTGGCGAAAGGCCAAATGCAAACCCGGCAGGAATAGCAGCATAAATTTCAAAAGTGGCAAGGCCAGCTACCGTTAGGATTTTATAAAACATAGGGTGGATTTGAAATGCAAAGCTAATGCTAAAAATTGCATAAAAAAGGGACTAATGAATTAGTCCCTTTTTAGGTCAGTGTATCCAATAAAGTGTTGATTATACTTTTTTTGGAGGCAATGCAAATGCAGTTGCTTGGTGCTCGAACTGACCATTGTGCGCTCCATCACAAAATGGTTTGTTCTTACTTAGTCCACATCTACATAAACCTAGTACAGTTCTTCCGCCTAGGTCATAATTATTTCCTTCTCTATCTACAATGGTAAAGTCTCCTTCGATTTTCAAAGACCCATTGTTATTTACGGTGATTTTAGTTGACATCGTGTATGTTTTATTCATTTAAAGGTATTGCATTTTTAATTGAGTTCAATCGCTACAGCCTGAGAGGGGTAGTCTATTTTTAAACCAATTTGATTGGCTGCCTGAATTTCTCGTTTAATCTTTGTGTCACAATCTCCACAAGGTTTTAGATGTGTCACAAACAAATTCGTGTTTTTTAAATTTCCATTTGATAGCTGATTCAATTTGGTCATTTCTTCCATAAAAAGCTTAGGTGTGAGATGTCCAAATAAGGCTGATTCAGGAATGCTATTGTCAAAAGACACTTCTATAAAAAGCGCTTTTAGTTGATTTTTAATCACCAATGGGGCAATTGTCTGCCATAATTGGGCTAATTGCTTGCTTTTTTCAACAGTATCAGCACCAGTATCTCCAAGATACAAGACATAGCTATCTTGGTTTCTTACAAGAAAAGCGGTACTCTCATAAGGCTTGACATGGCTTAAAACAAAAGGGGTTACCCATAATCCCGTATTCTCAACAGGGATTTCAATGGAAGGTGTTAAGGTTTTGTAGGCATATTTTTTTAAGATAGGCGCTTCTCCCTCATTTCCAAAATTCGCCCAAGCAGACCAAGTGAAGTAATTTTTTTTGAATACTTCTAGTACCGAAGCAAGGCCATATAAATTTTTTGCTTTGTCATTTGGGGAGTTCATGATCAAGCCAGCTGTATGATCCAAGTGCGCATGAGAAATAAAATAACTATTGATTTGCTTTTGTTGGATTAAGCTTGGATTAGATGTATTGAATAATTTTTTCTCCGCAGCTAATTCAAGCCCTTTATAAATCGTCCCCGCATCTAAACAAATAAATTGGTCACTACCACTCGCTGAAACGAGGTATGCCGATAAATTGGATTCGTCTAAACCGCCCTTCACACCTAGGGGAATGACTTTAAATCCATTTTTGGATTGGCTATTGACTGAGACGAAACAAATAAAAAAATAAATAAAAAATAAAATGCACTTTTTCATAATCAAGTTTATCAGATGTAGTTACAATATATGACTTATAAAAAGCATATGAAATCCTTCTTGATTGATTTTGTTTAAGTTTAAATCGTAAAAAATGAATTCCGCTTCAATATTCATTAAAAATAATGAAAAAGGGCTATTTTTAAAAAACAAATCAACTGCCGAACTTTTGCCTCCCCAAGGTTTCTGCATATCAAATTTGAAAAATTTTATATGCGCTTTAAAATATTATTTCCCTTTTTCTTGTCAAGCCTATTTTGGGCAGGTCCATCACCAATTTATTCACAAGCTATAGTTAAAGAAGATTATACGGCAGCATTGATGAAAATTGGGATTAAAGACGTTGACGGTGATTTTTCAAAGATAAATACAATCCATATCATTAAAATTTGGGATAGTTTAAATAAAAACCATCACAATACCATTTATGATAAACTTCCGGCAAAAGAGTGGCAGCGAATACTCACAAAAAGATATCAGTTAGCCATTCAAAATAAAGATGATGCATTAAGATTTAAAATTGCTTTGCCATTGTCATTTATTTGTCACACTAGGTCGGCTTTTATAGAAGGACTGCCAGTGTTGAATTATTTATATGAAAATAAATCAAGATTAAATAAAGAGGCCTATAAAAGTGTATTGATTAAATTGGAAGAAGAGTATCGTTTTTATAACCGGATGGATCAGGTTTTAATCATCAGAAACGAAAGGATTGAAAATGGCTTTATTAAAACATTTTGGGAAATTTATGCCTCTTGTGGTTTGTATGAAGAAGCAATTAACGATTATAAATTATTTGAGCCACTGCCTCAAGAATATTCAAGAAGTCGTTTAACTTACTATTTAAGATTAGGTGATCTATTTTTTGAAGCAAAAAAAATAGACAGTGCCGAAAAATACTTTCGTATCGGGCTAGCCGAAACGGAAATATTTCTTAAAATGATTGATTCAAAAAAAATCAAGGAAGAAGGAAATTTTTTATACTGGAAAGGATGGTTCAATGGCTTAATTGCAAACTGTTTAATTGAGAAAGGTGAATATACGTCCGCCAAAAAACTACTAACCTATTTTTTGAGTTTAAGCACTGGAGAATATAGACTAAATAGTTTAATCCCATTAAGCGTATGTTATATCCAAACCGGAGAACTTCAAAAAGCAAAGTTATGCATCGATAGTGTTGCTTATTATATTGCCGGAAGAACCATTGGGAAAGTGGAAGTAAAATATTTTAAAATCAATTCTGACTATTATCATGCATTAGGCAAGAACGATTCTGCGTTTTTTTATTTACAAGCCTATAATCGTTATAACGAATCAGCCACTACCAATATATTAAAAAATCAATCTTCTTTACTTACTGCTAAAATGGAGATAGAGAAACGCAGAAAAGAATTGGTATTGACGCAAAATGAATTGGTAGAGACGAAGTTGTCTTCAAGTATACAAGAGGGACAACTGTATTTATCGATCGCTGGATTGATTTCATTTTCAATTATCATATTATTAGTTTTAAGAAACCTGAAACAAAATGAAAAGAGTAAAAAGTTAATTGAATCTAAAAATAGTTTACTAGAAATTTATGCAGAAAATAATCTAAAAAAGAGTCAATACAATGAGCAATTAATAAAAGAACTGCATCATCGAGTTAAAAATAATTTGCAAAATATTTACAGCTTATTGAATATTCAAAAAAGAAGAATTGAAGACAAGGAGACTATAGAGTTTGTTACCTCAATCCAGAACCGCATCAATTCGATGGCTATCGTACATGAAAGCTTGTATACAGAAAGTGATATTGAATTACTTGATTTCAAGACCTATACTATTAAGTTAGTGGAACATCTTTATCAATCATTTCAAAACGAAGGCCAATTGATTCATTTTGTCTACGAGATTGATACAGTTCAGATTCCATTAGAAAAAATTATATTAATTGGACTTATTATTAATGAGACAGTATCAAATGTTTTCAAACATGCAACTTCGGAATCAAAACCGACGATACTCACAATACAATTAAAGGTTGTAGATCAAAGTTGCACATTAAATATCATTGACGATGGCCCTGGATTTATTTTAGATGGAGTTAGGACAAATAGCCTAGGTTTAAAAATAATACAAACTATGGCACAACAATTATCGGCAAAATATACAATCGAACATCATCAAGGTGTAACACATACAATTAGTTTCAGTATATAATATTATGAAAGAAAAAAAAATATTAATCTTAGAAGACGAGCTTTTACAGGCGCTTGATTTGAGCGAGTTTCTTAAAAAAGAAGGTTATAATACAGCTATCGTCGATAATTTTGAAGATGGCATTAAAGCCGTTGTCGAGTTCGACCCACAACTAATTATTTGTGATATTAATTTAAAGCATGATAAAACCGGTATTGATTTTGCAAAAAATACCAATACCATTAAGCCAAATATAGAAATTATTTTTATTACTGCAGTGACAAAAAGCGATACTATCATTGAAGCCCAGGAGGCAGATCCATTAAATTATATTGTTAAGCCATGGAAAGAAGAACAAGTTATGGTAACTGTCCAAATGGCGTTTAATTATATTCTTAGTAAACACAAGCAAAATTCAGTTATTGAAACTTTAACGATGTCAGAGTATAAAATATTAAAATTAATTGCCAAACAAATGAGCAGTAAAGAAATAGCAAAGATTCTTTTTATTTCCGAAAAGACCGTTAAAAACCATCGACATAATATCATTCAAAAATTAAATCTAACGAACGAAAAAAATAGTTTACTTAAATGGGCTGCCAATAATACGGAGATATAATTTTAAAAAATGAGCCTTAGGGTCTATATCCACCACCATAACTTAAAATACATTTGTAATAGAATTTGGATTTTAGCTAAATTCTACCCTATTTCAAGAAATAGGGTTTCAGACCTTATACCTGTTCTCGGGGGGGAGCAGGTATATGTAGTCTGTAACATTAAAATTCTATGAAAACTAAGACCAAGTTATTTTTAATTTACTTATACGCTTGCGCGGTCGCGTCCCTGCTTTCTATTTTAGACACCAAGCAGATAATGAGTTACAGAACATTCATTATTGATTTTTTCTTGTCATCCATAGCCATTTGGGGCGTTTCGGTATTGGTTTTCTTCGCCGTTTCCTATCTCTATCAAACGATACGATCTTATTGGAAGCAATAAGCAGCTTGCACAATCTATTTTTAGCTGTAAGATTAAGCGCTAATATTGGCTCTTTTTCCCTGAATCTTTTAAAAATATGTTCCTATTTGCCCATTTGGAACATATTGAATAACACGCCATAAGTGAATTGATAAGGTAGAATGTAAATTGAACATTCTTAATCCTATTCAAATCCCAATCCATGCAATTAGTTCCATTTCAGTCAAAAAAGCGTTTCCCATTTTTGGCAATTTTTATTATTAGTATGTTCACTCATGTATCCTCCAAGGGTCAAAAAATATCTGACTTCTTGTTTGATGCTTATTTAATTAAGGATGGCTTATCACAAAGTTCTCCAATGAGTATCTATCAAGATAAAGTGGGTTATCTCTGGGTGGGCACTCAGGCAGGAGTAGACCGATTTGATGGATATACTTTTAAGCAGTACACCAACGATTTAAAAAACAAAGATGCACACTCTTCGGGCTGGGTCTTAGATATTATGGAGGACAAAGAGGGGAAAATCTGGACGGCAGATTTATATGGCCATTTTTCATATTTAGATAGATTAACAGACAAATGGACCAACTTTACTGTGCCATTTCGAGATTCAATCAAAAAAATAGACAAAACAGTTCCTTATTACTTTGGTTCACCAAGATGCTTCTATGTGGATTCTAATAGCAATAAGGTTTGGTTGGGTACGATTCTTAACGGTTTGATATCTTATGATCGAGTTACCCAAAAATATAGCCATTACTTGGTGCATCCTGAAAACCCAAAAAAATACGGCAAACAGGAAATAATTACATGGGTAAAAGGCTACTCGAAAGACAAAATCATAGTGGCAACTGATATCGGATTACAATTTTTTAATACAAAAACCAATCGATTTTCAAAAGTATTCAATGAAACAGATTCAATTTTCAATGTGAGCCCATTGGGTTTGCAAATTGACGGATCAATTTTATATGTAGCAAACCAATATGGTGCATTCATTTACAATTTAGATACAAAAGCAGTTCAGATATTTAAACATCAAAATGGCCAAGAAAATTCAATTGCAAAAGGAGAAGTAAATGGAATCCAATATAGTAAGCAATACAATTATCTATGGCTTACCATTAAGGGCGCTGGTATAGATATTGTCAATTTAACCAATAATAAAGTTGTTCACTTAAATAAAGAAAATGCAAAAGACAATGGTATTACAGAATCCAATTACATTGATATTCTAGAAGATAGAGATCATAATATTTGGATCAGTTCTTCTATTTCAGGTTTATTAAAATATGACCCCAATAAAAGGTTGTTTAATTTAATGAGTAAAACCTATCCAAGTGATTTCAATTTAGGTATTAGTTCAACCTGGGGGATGACTGTAGATAGTAAAGGGATTATTTGGCTAGGTGAGTACGAGTCGGGAGGTGGACTTTTAGCAGTAGACCGTGAAAAGAAAACAAAAAAATCCTATTTAAAAGATGTCAATGGAACTACTCTAAGGTCTTGGAAAATTGTAGAAGATTATAAAGGGAATATTTATGCATTTTCAGGAGGCAATACTCTTGGGTATGCTGTGTATAGGAAAGCATACAATCAAGATCAATTTATTAAGTTGGGTTTAATGAATGATTTTTTACCTAATGTGTCTTCAATCGCCAACGGAAATGATTTTATAGATCTAAATCACAATACCATTCTTACCGGTGAAAAACCGTTCATTCTCTCTGATTCCAATGGTAATCCTGTATTTAAGTATTATGATTTACCAAAAGGACTCGAAAAAGGAATCATTGCAGTACAAAAAAAATCAACAAATGAATTTTACCTCACTAATATCGATGGCGTCTTTTTATACAATGACAAAACAAAATCAGTAAAGCCAATAACAAAAAATATAAGTATTAATCCGGCCACTGATTTGTTTTCATCTCCCACATTATGTGTGATTGATGATAAGATGGCTTTTTATACTACCTATGGAAATGGATTGATTAAAATTGATTTTGAGAAACAAACAAAAACAAATCTGACATTAAAAGACGGCATTCCTAATCTCTTCTTATACGACATACATTCAGGAAAAGACAATATGCTTTGGATCTCATCCAATTTCGGGTTAATTAAATACAATCCTTATACCAATAAATTTAGATCATTTGGACCAGCAGAGGGGGTACAAGATTATGAATTCAATGCCAATAGTTCATTTCAAACACCGGATGGAGAAATTCTATTTAACGGTGTGTCAGGATTAAATTATTTCCGACCTGAAACCATTAAAGAAAATACAGTTCCTCCAATTGTTATTATTCAAAAATTTTCTACTAAGGATTCTACTATTTACACTGAGTCTTCAAAGTACCCTACTACCATAGATGTAGCATATGAAAATAACAATCTTTCATTTGAATATATCGCCTTTAATTTTAGAGATGCATTAAAAAATAAGTATGCTTATAAAATGGAAGGTTATGACGAAGACTGGGTTCAAGCAGGAACAAGAAGATTCGCTTCGTATACTAATTTAAGTGAGGGCACGTATACGTTTAGAGTCAAAGCTGCTAATAGTGATGGCATATGGAATGAGGAAGGAGCCGTTATGGTGATAAAAATTCATCCTCCATTATGGAGAACATGGTGGGCGTATATTTTATATGTTATTGCTACTATTGTGTTTATCTATGCTTTTTCAAAGTACAGAGAAAGACAACAAGTAAAGAAATTAGAAGATGAAAGAAAAAACAACGAATTAGCAGAGGCGAAGGATTTGCAAGAAAGGTTGTTGCCAAAGACCTTGCCGGCGATTCCTAATTTAGACATTGCCACTTATTTAAGAACCTCGACAGAGGTAGGTGGAGATTATTATGATTTCTTCTTACAAGAAGACGGTTCCTTATACGCCATTTGTGGAGATGCCACAGGCCATGGTACACCATCAGGCATGTTGGTTTCTATTACCAAAGCGGGTATCATTGGTTTACCTGAAATGGAACCTAAGGAAATGCTAAGAGCGTTGAACAAAGTGGTTAAAAAAGTGGACTTAGGTATTCTTAGAATGAGTTTGAACATTGCACATATTCAAGGCGAGCTTTTAACCTTGAGTTCTGCCGGTATGCCTCCTTATTTTATTTATAGAGCAGAAGGGAATGCAACAGAAGAGATCATGATTTCCGGAATTCCTTTAGGAAGCTTCAATGAGGTTTACTTTGATCAGATTGTCACTTCATTTAAGCAAGGAGACGTTTTGGCAATTATTTCGGATGGCCTTGCCGAGGCGCCCAACTTGTCTGGTGATTTATTTGACTACCCAAGAATACAATCGATCATTCAAAGCACGCATAGCCTAACAGCAAAAGAAATCACAGCAGTGTTGATGAAAGAAGCAGACCAATGGCTATCTGGTAGACACAATCCAGACGACATTACCATCGTAATTATTAAACACATATAAAAGACAATATGAAAAAACCAAGTGTGGAATTAAAGTTGCCGATACTTCCTAATATGGAGTTAATCGCAACGCAAACTGCCGAAGTAATAGCTAGGCATATGGAACTGACCGAAGATCAGGGTGCGGAAATAAGTATGGCTTTAATAGAAGCTTGTATCAACGCTTTTGAACATTCAAAATCAGATAACAATGTATTCATACATTTTTTAATCGAAGAGGATTCTTTAATCGTAAAAGTGATTGATCAAGGTATAGGCTTTGATAAAACGAAGGTGGAAATACCGAAAATTGAAAATAAAGTAGGTAAAGAAGAAAGAAAAAGAGGCTGGGGATTGCAACTGATTCAAGAACTGATGGATTCAGTAGAATTTGAATCAAATAATGAGGGGACAACTGTAACAATGAAAAAGAATATCAAACACTAAAATTGAATTAACATGAATGCATTTATAAAAAGCACTAAAGAGGAAAACGAAATAGTTATCATAGAAACCAATGGATATTTGAACAACGATGGCGGAGAGGCGATATCAGCAATCTGTTATGAGAAAATTGAAGCAGGACAGTACAAATTTTTAATCAATATGGCTGGAACCAAAGTGGTTAACAGTATTGGTGTGTCAATTCTAATTGAGATCATTGAGAAGCTACAAGAAGTAGATGGCAAAATTGGGTACTATAATTTAGCGCCAATCGTTTCTAAGACCTTTAATATTATGGGATTAACCAAGTACTCAACTGTTTTTGAATCAGAAGAGCAGGCTATTAGCGGATTATAATGTCAAAGCAATTTAATGTAAACGAACTGCAGTTAAAGTACCTAGAGTTAGAAACTTTACTGGACATTACAAATGAACTGAGTTCATTTGAAAATGTATCTATTCTGCTGCAGGAAATTTTAATTAAATCCTGTGCTGTGTTGAATGCCTCCTCAGGCATGATCCTGATACAAAATGACAATTCTGATCTTTTCCAAATAGAAGCAGAATTCAATATTGACTTAGAGGCATTAAAAGGAACCATCTTCAATAAAAAACGTGGTTTTTTTAATGAGGTAAGACAAAATAAAAAAGCGATCAATATTGAAATTGCCAATGACCCATTTTTAAACAAAACAAAATGCCTACATGGGCTAATCGCCCCCTTAATTGATAAAAAAGATCTAGTGGGCGTGATTATTTTATTTGACAAGGAATCGAGAACTGGCATTTCTGGCTTTGACGCATCGGATACCAATATGCTATCGGCCATTGCGACTCAAGCAGGGGTAGCTTATAATAACATTAGATTAATTGAAAGTATTAAAGAAGCTAAGACCTTTAATGATAACGTCATGCAATCTATTGTAACAGGTGTTTTCACTACAAATTTGATGGGTGAAATCAATCATGTCAATAGAGCTGCAGCAGCGATTATTAATTTAGATCGAGAAGCGGTATTAGGGAATCACTATGATTATATATTTGAATCGAATGTGATCATCAATGATTTAATTTCAAAATGCGAGGTAGAGTTGACTACGGTGACTGAAACCCAGGTTTTACTCAAGTGCAATGGCAAGTCGACAGCGGTCAATATTTCCGCGTCCCCTTTGATCAATGATTTAAATGAACAAATTGGATCCGTAATCGCCATGGAGGATTTGTCCAATCTAGATAAGCTCAAGTCCACGTTCAAAAAATATGTTTCAAAACAAATTGTAGATCAGATTTTAGAAAATGATGAGATGCTTACATTGGGCGGACAAGAACAAGAGGCCACTATTTTATTTTCTGATATCAGAGGTTTTACGTCTATGTCAGAATCGATGCGACCAAATGAAGTGGTAGAGACGCTCAATGAGTATTTTAATTTAATGATTGAAATTATCTTTAAATACAACGGCACTTTAGATAAAATTATAGGAGACGCCCTCATGGTTATTTATGGCGTCCCTAATGCAAGTCCGGTAGATACAGAAAATGCTGTTAAAACCGCGATTGAAATGCAGGAAAAACTAATTGAGTTTAACCAGCATAGAATTATGCATTCAAAATGCCCAATAAAAATTGGCATTGGTATCAATAGAGGCCGCGTGATTAGTGGCAATATTGGTTCTAGACAACAGATGAATTTCACGGTGATAGGAGATGCAGTAAATCTTGCGTCACGCCTTTGTTCTGCGGCAAAATCAGATGAAATTATTGTAGCTGAAACAGTTTGGAAACATGTTAAGCATGACAAAAAACTAAAGGCACTCAAATTAAATCCAATTAAAGTAAAAGGCAAGGAAAAGTCGATTGAAATTAGGCAGGTACAATATATGCGACCGGCGTTCAGTTATCAAGCTACATATAAGATGATTGAAGAATTTTTAACGCAATATCTTCCTAAAGCGTATACCTATCATTCACTCGATCATATTAAAGATGTGGTAAAGCAAGTTGCCCTTATTGCCAAAAAAGAAAAAGTGAAACAAGCAGATATGCTTGATTTACAATTAGCGGCTTGGCTTCATGATATTGGGTATATATGGGAACCAAAAAGACATGAGGAAAAAGGTGCAGAATATGCTACTGTATTATTAAAAGCGTTTGATTTTCCAACACCCAAAATTCAAAAAATTACAGGGATGATCATGGCTACCAAAATTCCACAAACACCAAAAAATATTTTAGAACAAATTATTTGCGATGCTGATTTAGATTATTTAGGAAGACCTGATTATGAAAAAAACAGCCAACTTCTTTTACAAGAGCTTAGCTTAGCGAAACAAATATCAGCATTGGACTGGCTTCATATTCAAGATGGCTTTTTATCAAAACATCAGTATTTCACAAAGACCTCGAATGCTAGCAGAAACAAGCTAAAATTAAAAGTTGCGGCATCCATTCAATCACAAATAAAAATACAATCCAATGGCAGAAGTAGGACATAACGAAAATAAATTACACTTTCAATTAGACAGAATCTCATTTTTTACTGATGGTGTTTTTGCAATTGCAATCACACTGCTTGTAATTGAATTCAAGGTACCTGTTGTGGAACATCCAACCGATTCGGCATTATGGGGTAAATTATCGCATATGGGCTTACAATTACTTGGCTTTCTGATTAGTTTTGCAATTGTGGGATACTATTGGTCTGTACACCATAGAATTTTTGGGTATGTTGAAAAATACAATGCAAGATTGATTTGGTTAAATTTAATGTTTTTATTTTCAGTCGTTTTATTGCCATTTACATCTGGCTTATTAGGTGAATACGCTTCTGAAACACACTTGCACCTACCTTATGGCATTTATGTTGCCAATATTTGTTTTACTGCAATCATGAATGCATTGTTATGGTTTTATGTAAGCAACCCCAAGCATCATATTTTAACGCATACCATTTCACGTGAACGAATTTTATTGGGATTTTATTTCACATTGGTTGTACCCGTACTTTTTACCATTTCCTTTATAGTGAGTCTCTATGAACCAACTTTAGGTAGACTTATCCCAATTTTAATTCCATTTGTTTTAAAATATGGCATGAATGGTTTGAGTGCACGAGCGACTGCGAAAGAAATAAAAAGTAATCCTATCGATTAGTGTTGAGCTATGTTTTGTTCCATCTTGGTAAAGAGGAACATATTGCACCTAAAAACGGATTGTTTTTGATATCGACCAAGCTATTTTTAACCAACTAAAAATTATACGTATGAAAAAAATGAGCTTATCAATTTTCATGTTTACTGCTTTATTAGCGAGTTCTTTTTCCGTTCAAGCGCAAAAAAAGGACCAAGCTAATAGTAATGTGAAATTCTATAACCACGTTTGGGATGTGGTTTTAAACGAAGGGAGAGTGAACATCCTAGACACTGCTTACGCGGAAAGTGCAATGTTACACACAACGCCTGCAACCATGGGTAAGGCCAATTGTATCGCTTACTATGCCAATTATATTGCTGGCTTTAGCAATAGACAATTTACTGTAAGAGAATCCATTGCACAAGGCAATAAAGTGGTAAAATACTGGCAATTTAAAGGAAAGCATACTGGCAATTTCTTTGGCATTCCTGCAACAAATAAGGAGGTGGATGTAATTGGATGTACCATTGCAACTGTAGTGAATGGTAAAATCACGGAGGAGCAAGACTTTATGGATAACCTTGAATTCTTTAGACAACTAGGATTGATGGCACGCTAATCTTTTAGCGTAATAGATTTTATAAAAGCGGAAGGGGTAACTCCCTTTCGCTCTTTAAAAGCGTCAATGAATTTTGACCTTGATGCAAAACCTGCATTGGTAGAAATAGCTTCTATCGTAAGATTTTTAGCTTCCCCATCTTCGATCAATTTACATACATGATCGATTCTCAAATTTTTTCTCCAATCACTAAAAGTAATATTCAGCTCTTTATTAAAGTAATTTGATAAAAACCTTTCAGGAATTTTTAAGTCAAAAGACATTTGAGAGAGTGAAAATTCCTTTTGAATATAAGGTGAACTGATTAAATAGCCCTGGAGGATATTTTCAATATCCTGAACAGTTGCAGTTTCCTTTTGTTTCTTAGGTAAATTCGACTTAATCTCATCAATAATATTGTCTTTTCCTTTTTCGATAGTGTAAGACACATTACCATAAAGGATCTTGGGGAATAAGAATAAAAATATGTTTTGCAAGAAAAATCCTCCTCCGCAAATTTCAAAATAATATTTCTCGGTAAAAATACTTGTAGTAGGAACGCCAAATATATTAAACTGAATTCCATATAAGGTACTCATGTGTCCAATACTATTGATAGCTATGACAATTTGTATCATACATAACAAATACAACCACCTACTTATAATTGAATGATTTGAAGGCAGCTTATTGAATTTTTTCAAAATAGCCTTACTTCTAAAGTAGAAGTAACCTATTGAGAAAATAGCATATAACAAAAGATGGATGGATCTTGAATAAAGAATGAATTCAAATGATACAAAATTGAAATCAAGTGTATAGTTCTCTGTTACATTGACAATTTCATGGGCAATTTGCACCTTTTGATCAAATGGAAGGGTTGTAAATGGCAGGCAGTTGACAATGATAAAAGCAGCAGGAAGCAGGTGCAACCAATCCCATTTTTCAAGTTTATTGTTATCCGCAAGGGTGGTTTTAACATAATAAAACAAAAGAGGGCCCAATAAATAGGACAATGGTAGCCAATGTACAAAGCTCACCCCTTCCCAAAACAGGTCCTTGGTAAAATGGAGCCCATAATAGACCATGACCACTAGGTTGCAACACAAGAAAAATAGGGCTAAGAATATGTTCGATCTATTTAAGGAACTTAAATAGTATAGGAGGATAAATGAGGTAAAAATTCCAAATAAGGGAAATAGTATGGCCATAAATGGGTGATTACTAGTTTAGTAGAGTTCAAGGTAATAAAAAGCCCCGGTAAATCAAATTACCAGGGCTTTTTTATAGAACCAAACTTAAAACTCAATCATTACTTGCTAATACGCTTATATGTCTTGATACTTGTGATTTTATTTACTGTATCCGTTATAGTTTGAGTGAACTCATCTGGACCATTGAATGTAACTGGGATATTGTATTTTCCTACCCAAGCCTTGTTATTAGAAAAAGTCAAATCTTCTGTTAAAGCATCCTTGTTTAAGGTAAAGCTACCCTTGCCTATTGCTTTCGTGAAAGATTGTGCGGTAGTATCCGCTTTATACATTGCAGCCCACATGAAATGACCTGCTTGATATACCTTATATTCATTATATGTTCTATCTGCTGTGTCTGTACCCGTAATTTCTAGACTTTTTGATTGATGCCATACGCCATCTAAATCAGATGCGACACCGCCCTCTAATTTGGTGTAATATTCTGTTCCGCTCCATTTTGCTCCACGAACCATTATTTCGGGGATAAACTGATTGTATCCTTTTTCGGTCTTAGTGATTTCTAATTGAGCCGTACTAGCCGTGTCCATTGAACCAGAGTTGAAAATATTCACCTCTTCTATGTTTTTTGCATCTTTTTGAATATAAGATCCAACGCCAAATGATACCGAACTATCTTTTGCTTCTGCGATATAAAAATAAGAGGCATCAGTATAGATTTTAAACTGGGTATTGCCATCAGAAGCTAGTGTTTCGGTATCTTTTGTACCATCATTCCAAATTACTTTGTCTAATGAGTAAGCACCGTTTTGAGCGGTTGGCTTTTCGGTTTGATTACACCCTGCAATGATAGCAGCAAGTGCAAATCCTACAATCGTTGTTTTTTTCATAATAAATGCTTTATTGGTTTAAAGTTTAAGCTTTTGAAATTAAGTACATAATTGCAAGTCAAATAGACCATAATGCATTAAAATGTTCCATCTTAGCTTTTAGGAACAAATTTTTGATAGGGACTATTGACATATTTTAAGCACAAGGCTAAATTGTACCTTAATTTAAAATAGTACAAGTATGAAAAAATTCATTTTATCTTGCTTCATTGCAAGCTCGATCTTCGCATGTTCGCCATCAACTGAAAAAGTAAGTGTAACAGATTATCCTGCTAATGCGGTTGGTTATAATCTAGACAGTTCTGCAAATATTGAAATAGTGAAAAGTATGACTAAAGCTTTCGAAGCAATGGATTCTGTTAGCTATAGATCTTTTTATGCGGGAAATGCTAAATTCCACGACAATGGCACTGACGTGACTTTGGACCAAAATGTAGCTAATTTTAACTTTTTCATGTCTAAGGGGATTGCTGTTAAAGTTGAAAAGATGGATCCAATTTGGGAATCAGTAAATAATGAAGCTTCACCAGAGGGCGTTACAAATTATGTTTTTTCATTTCAGCACCTTGTCTTTACAAAAGGAGACAAACAAGTTAAAGTCATCATGCATGTGGTCAATGCCATGAAAGATGGTAAAATTGTAGAAGAGTGGGGTTTATATGATTCAAGAGAATTAGCAGAATTAATGAAATAACAATATTGACTAAAATTCATTTAAAAAGAGGCTCCATTATTGGGGTCTCTTTTAATTTCAGTTTCATCCTTACCTTTATCTCAAAAAATTGAAAAATAGCATATGAAGTATTACCTCTCATTTTTATTCTTTGTCTTGACTCTTTCTACCCAAGCACAAATGTTAAACGATAGTCCATTTAATGCAACTGTGGCGCATCCTAAATATAAAAACGGTAGAGGGAAGAAAATTTTAATTGACAAAGGGCATCATAATTTTATTGTCGAATTGGGCCTTGTCCAACCATTTATGGAGGTATCCAAGTCTGATGGCTATCAACCTGTAATTGATTCTGCCGTCTTTACAAAAGCGTATTTAGCTAACTATGAAATGCTACTGATCATGCCTGCATTGCCTTTTCAATTTGGTTCAAAAAGTCAGGTAACAAACGAAGTGACATTTACGGCAGAAGAAATTGAAAATATATACAATTGGGTAAGCCAAGGTGGATCATTGATGCTTTTTTCAGAACATGCACCCATTGATAAAGCGATGACACCTTTGTTCAACCGGTTCGGGATTGAATTGAGTATTGGTATTGCCTATGATTCATTGAACTGTGATACAACAGTCAAAAAAGGATCCTATGATACTGTCTTGGAATTCAATAAAAAGAACGGCTTACTATTTAGCGATCACCCAATTACAAAGGGGGAAAAACCAAAGGAGCAAATAGATCAAATTAGAACTTGGGGCGGCTCTGCTTTAAAAAGTAAAAATTATACTCCTATTTTAAAATTATCCAATTCTGCTGGTATTAGAAAGTACAGTGGAACGGGTCCATCCAATATGGGCAATGCACTATGCTTGGTCGGACAAGTTGGTAAGGGCAAATTATTTGCAATGGGTGATTGTAATGGGTTTACTGCAATGTATGCTATGAGTGGAGGAAGGAAAATGAGTGCGGGGATGCAGGTGCCTAATTACGATTGGAAACAATTTGTATTGAACACATTACACTGGCTAGATTAACAGGTAACTATAAAATTAAAAAAGCCCCTTCAGTTATTGAAGGGGCTTTTTATGTTTAATCAATGCTTAGAATTCGTATTCATTCTTTAATTGAATTAAAATATCATCTGCCTGAGTATGTAGTCTTTTAATTAAAGGCATACGAACATTGGAGATAGAATTTCTTATGTGATTTAAACGATTCGCATATTCTGTTAAGGTTTTTGAATCGAGTGTCATGAGTTGTACATCCGAACGTAGCTTTACATTGGTCACATCTAGATAATATTTTTGATCAAACAAGATATAGGATTGATCCCTTGCTCTTAATTTTAAATCTTCTAATGCCATTCCGGCGTTTTTAATGGATTCGGATAGTTCCCAATAAGCAGCTATTTTATTGCTTAACTCTTGATTTTGGATTAAACGCATTCCGCCCGCATTTTTAAGTTGCGATGCAGCGCGCTCGTTAATATTTAAAGTTATATTTCCAAGCGTTTTGAGATTGACTGAGTACACTAATTTAAATGTACTGTCATTCCAAATGTTGGCATTGAATAAACTTATAGTGGTATCAATTTTATTCACTTGATTTTGATCATATATTTGAAGTCTACTATAAAGTGCTGTATCTTTTTTTAGATCTTCAAACAAGCTTTGCATATACTGCTTTGCTCTATGGTTCTCAACCATATGCTCTCTTTGATTTTCGGCGAAGAAGCCAAGCGTAACAGCAAAGAATAACATAAAGAATTCTGTAATATACTCAGACCATTTTTTCTTATGATTTGGGTGGTGTGCGTGATGTACTTCCATGATTAATTTTTCAAAATAGGTAAGGAGATGGTTGATGCGTTGTGGAATATTTTAATACTCGCTTTTTTGAAGTCTTCATTTTTAGCTTCGTAAATATTCATGAATTTTTGTGGATTCCTATCCGCTATAGGGAACCAGGTGCTTTGTATTTGTACCATTAAGCGATGCCCTTTTTTGAACACATGCGCCACATCTGGCAAAGCGAATTTTACTTTAGTTGGTTTGTTAGGTGTAAAAGGACTAGGCTTTTCAAAACTGTCTCTGTATTTTCCTCTCATGATTTCTCCTCTTACCAACATCTGATAACCACCCATTAAGTAACTAGATCCTGTTGCATAGTCAAAATCATCTGGGAATACGTCTACTATTTTCACTACAAAATCGGCATCCGTACTTGAAATCGCTACCATTAAATCTGCAATGACTGGACCGGCTAAGGTTAAATCATTTTCCAAGATAGGCGTTTGGTACGTTAACACATCTGTTCTTCTAGATGCGAATCTTTGATCTTCATTCATATACTCTCTATAATGTCTATTGGGTTTGCTCTTCATTAAATAGACATCCGAAATATAGGCCACTGGCTTTGAAGGATCGCTAACGTACTCATCAAAACTACTTACAGTATTGTTGTTAGTCGCTTTTGCAAAAGATCCATTTTTACCTAATGCATATGGCTCCATTTGCATCCCTTGTACTGGCCAGCTAGAAAGCTGCTTCCATTCATTAGATCCGCTAAAGAAAATGTTTGCTTCTTTGATTTGATCAATACTTCCTTTATTTTTTAAATAGAAATTGAAAAATGGCAACTCAATATTTTTACCATACCAATCACTTGTATTGCTACCCCATTGGATATTACCCAATTTAGTACCATCCGTTGCGCCCCATTGTCCGTGGTACCAAGGCCCCATTACAATTTTGTTATTGTTTTTAGTTTTCGATTCGATTGCTTTGTATAAATTCCATGCACCATAACAATCTTCGGCATCATACAATCCACCAACAATTAGTGTGGGAATATTTGGACTAATCACTTCCACATTTTTACGTGCGTTTCTTACTTGCCAGAATTGATCATAATTAGGATGCGCCATTAAATCATTCCAAAATTGAATACTATCACCCATCAATTTTGTATAATTGGTAATCGCTCCAGTTCTTAAATAAAATTCAAAATTATCATCAATAGGAAATTTAAAACCACTTGGTCCAATGGTGGTTGGCTTTGGTCTAGGTTTTCCAAAACCAGAATAAAATGCAAATGCATCCGCTAACATAAATGCACCATTGTGATGGAAGTCATCCCCTAAGAACCATTCTGTTACTGGCGCTTGAGGACTCACTGCTTTCAATGCTGGGTGATTGCTATGTGCTGCAAGGGTGGCATAAAAACCAGGATAAGATGTCCCAAATACACCCACATTGCCATTGTTGTTTGGAAGATTACGAACCATCCATTCTATGGCATCATAAGCGTCAGAAGCCTCGTCTGTTTCGTTCGCCTTTTTATTAGGCTGATAAGGACGGATATCTTCAAACACACCTTCGCTCATCCACCTTCCTCTTACATCTTGAACGACATAAATATATTGTTCTTCAAAAAAATACTTTCTTGGTCCAGTCCAAAATTTTCCAAATACATTTTCACCATAAGGTGCACAAGAATAGGGCGTTCTAGTTAGAATAATCGGATGTTTTTCTGTACTATTTTTTGGGGCATAGACTGTCGTGAATAATTTAACCCCATCCCGCATTGGAATCTGATAATCCGTCTTGGTATAATTATTAACAATCCATACAGAGTCTGCTACTTGAGCAAATGCCATTATTGGCATAAGCAGTAAAAATAATAATCGCTTTTTCATATTCATATATTTGTGCTGTAATCTACTAATTCCTACACAACTAAAACCACTTACTGACTTACTTTTTTCCATGTTAAGGTTAGGCCAGTTTCCTCTCTTGGACTTAATATCAGTGTTTTTTTATCTGCACTTAATTTAAAGTCTCTTATGTACACCGGTGGTGTTGAATCATTGGCTTCTGGAAGAGAAGCGTAAAAATCACGGTAATGTGTTACAAAAGATAATTTTGAATTGATTTCGTATTTGCCACAATATCCAATGATGGACTTATCCTTCTTATTCAAGATGGCCGTCATTTGACCATCTGGACTATACATTAATACCCCTTTGTCCATAATATTGGGCTGGGTACTCACTAAATGCCATGTTCCAACAAATGCATCTTTGGTGATTTTGTCTTCATTGCTGCAGGATGCAAGCGTAATGATAAAAAGTAGAAAGTATAAATTTTTCATGAGTCATTTTTTGCTTCGACTACAAGGTATCTATGAGATTGCAATTGGATACCACTTATCATTAGCAGTTTGTTCCTTTGTACCATAATGGAACATATTTAGCCCTATTCTTCCATACCCCTTGTATCAAAAAAGGCCCCTAATTTTAGGGGCCTTTTTTAAGCTATTGTATTCTTTCACTAAATTAATTCCATCCTCCCCCTAGGGCTCGGTAAATATTGACTTTAGTTTGTAATTGCTTCAACTTTGTTTCAATCAATTCTATTCTTGAATCGAGTGCTTCACGTTGTGTCAACAATACTTCTATATAATCTGCTTTAGAAGAAAGAAAGAGTTTGTTAGAAATATCAACAGATTGATTTAGGATCTCCACTTCTTTTGACTTGGTATTATAACTCTTTTTATAATTGTCCATAAGAGATAAGTGGTTGACTACCTCTATAAAAGCACTTAGTATAGCACGTTCATATTGATAAGCTGAGATAATCTGTTTTTCGTTGGCGTTTTTATAAGCTGCCTTGATACCGTTCTTATTGATCAAAGGAGCAACAGCATCTCCAGCAAAACTATACAGTATGGATTCTGGTCTGAAAACAAAGCTTGGATTAAATGCAGTAAATCCTGATCCAGCAGTTAAGCGGAATGATGGATAAAAATTAGCTCTTGCTATCTGCACATCTAATTTTGATGCACCCAATGCCAATTCTGCTTGTCGAATGTCTGGACGATTCAGTAGTAATTGAGTAGGTATTCCACTTTGCACCATTTCAACAGGAATGTCATTGATAGCTGCGGTAGTTCTTGCCACATGTTGTGCGAATCTGCCCGATAAAAAATTAATTTTATTTTCCGTTTCAACAATTTGCTGTTGAATATCGAACTGCAGATTTTGGGTATGCAATAATTGCGCGTCAAATCGGTTAACTGCTAGTTGTGAGACTTTTGCCGCTTCTTTTTCCAATTTAATCATGCTTAGTGCATTCCTCTGTAGCTCAATATTTTGCTGAAGGATGGCTAATAAATTATCAAGGGCTATTAATTCATAATAAGCACTTGAAATTTCTGAAATCACATTCGTTACCATGAAATTTCTACCTTCTATCGTTGAAAAATATTTGAGTGCAGCTGACTTTTTTGAGTTTCTAAGTTTTTTCCAGACATCTAGTTCCCAAGAAGCGTAGACCCCAGCTTTAAAATCGCCAATATGCTTTGGACCTTTATCAGGATTTGCATTTAGGTCCTCCTCTGAAATGCCATCAAAAGTATAGCTACCTGTTTTCTCAAAAGCTGCAACGCCGCCAATATTTACGAATGGTAAGTACTCACCCTTTCTTGCTTGAATTTCATTTTTATCAATTTCAATTTCGCGAAGTGCGATATTTAATTCTTGATTATTTTTGAGCGCGGTATCAATAATGGCTATCAAGAATGGGTCAGTAAAATACTGACGCCATTTTAATGAAGCAACATTCGTTGAATCCTGAACCGAGTTATAGTAAGCAGGAACCGTCTTGTTTTCTTGTTTGCTGATGAGTGTAGGTATTTTACATGCTGTAAAACTTACAATAGCAACTAAGAGATAAAATTTATATTTCATTTTTATGCCTCCTTATTCTTTTAATGATCTTTTTAATCTGTTTAGTTAACATGGATTCCTCTCTACTTTCTATATAGTCTTCTGTTAATGGGTTTAAGTCCTCGCCTTTAATGAGCGATCTCCCTTCTTGAAGCTTCGCGAAAATGTAATAAAGTCCAGGTATTACGATGACGCCAAAAATGGTTCCAAATAACATTCCACCCAGTGCAGATGCGCCAATAGTATGGTTACCAACTGCGCCTGGACCTTTTGCCAAAACAAGTGGAATCAACCCTGCAATAAATGCAAATGAAGTCATTAGAATTGGACGAAAACGCGCTTTTGCTCCAGCAATTGCAGATGCTAATACAGTTGCACCTTTGTTATGTTTTTGTACGGCGAACTCTACAATTAATACAGCGTTTTTGCCTAACAATCCTACAAGCATGATGAGTCCAATTTGGGCATACACATCATTCGATAAATTCATTGCTTTTAATAAGAAGAAGGATCCGAATACGCCAGGGAAAATAGAAAGCAAAATTACCATTGGTAAAATGAAACTTTCATATTGTGCAGCCAAAATGAGGTATACAAAAAAGATGACTACCAAGAAAATATACAATGCTTCATTTCCTCTTCTTGATTCATCATAAGAGATACCTTCCCATGCTATATCATATCCTCTAGGCAATGATGCTGCAGCTACTTCTTTAATGGCCTCAATTGCGTCACCCGAAGAATAGCCATTGGAGGGAACGCCATTGATCAGAGAGGATATGTATAAATTATATCTAGAAATCTCGTTCGGACCCTGTGTTTTCTTGATACTCATGAAAGCAGAATAAGGAACCATTTCGCCATGATCATTTTTAATGAACATATTTAGGATATCTGATGGTTGTTTTCTGAACTCTGGAGAGGCCTGTGTATATACTTTATAGTAATTATTAAAGCGAATAAAGCCTTGTTCATAAGTACTTCCCACCATAATGTTCAAATTTTCCATGGCTTCACCTAATGACACGCCTTTCTGCATTGCCAAACTGTTGTCAATAAATATCTCGTATTGAGGATATTTTGCAGAATAAAATGCAAACAATCCACTCAGCTCTTTGCGTTTTTTTAAAGCTTCAACAAATTCTGTGTTTACTTTGTCGAATTCTTGGTAATCTACATCACTTCCTTTATCTAACAAACGTAAAGAGAACCCGTCCGAAGTACCATAACCTGGAACAGCCGGTGGCTCAAAGTACTCGATATTCGCAGGTAAATCTTTAGATTTTTCTTCTAATTCTAAGATCACTTCTTTTACATTATGTTTTCTTTCGGACCAATCTTTTAAATTGATTAAACAAGTACCTGCATTTGATCCACGACCTTCTGTAAGAATTTCATAACCAGCTAAAGAAGTTACCGATGAAACTCCTTCCACCCCTTTCGCTAGTACCTGAAGTTTTTTAATAAGTTGATTGGTAAGTTCTAATGTAGTACCTGGTGGCGTTTGAATAATTGCATAAATTTGACCTTGATCTTCATTAGGAATGAAGCCGGCAGGGAGCACTTTGTTTATACCCATGATGCCTAATGCAAATACAATTAAAATACCAAACGTTACTGTTTTTCTTTTAACAATTAAACTAAGGAATCGCTCATATTTTTCAGTAGCAAGATCAAATTTTTTATTAAACCAGTTTAAGAATAGATTGACTAGTGATTTTTTCTTTGGCTTCCCATGTGTATTCTTAAGTAGAATAGCACATAATACGGGTGTTAAGGTTAAAGCAACAAACCCTGATATTACAATGGCACTTGCCATAGTGATGGAAAACTGTCTATAAATTACACCCACTGGGCCTGTCATAAATGTAACTGGAATAAATACAGAGGTCATGACCAATGTAATTGCGATGATTGCTCCGCTAATTTCCTTTACTACTTTTTGCACTGCTGCGTAGGCTGATATATTCTCTTCCTGCATTTTTACGTGCACTGCTTCCACCACGACAATTGCATTATCGACCACAATACCAATTGATAGTACGAGTGCAAATAATGTAATTAAGTTAATACTAATATCAAATGCATTCATAATTACAAAAGCGCCAACTAACGATACCGGTACCGCTAAAATTGGAATAATGGTAGAACGCCAATCACCCAGAAAAATAAATACGACAATTGCTACTAGTAAAAATGCTTCTATTAAAGTATGCAATACTTTTTCTATTGAGGCATCCACAAATTTGGAGACATCATAGTTGATCTCAAAATCAATCCCAGGAGGAAAATCCTTCTTTAACTCTTCGAGTTTTGTTTTCACATCATCAATCACAATTTTAGCATTACTTCCTGGATTTTGTTTTAAAACCAAAGAAGCAGATGGATGTCCGTCTTTATTGGAATAGATATCAACAAACTCAGAACCCACTTCGACTTTTGCAATGTCTTTAAGTTTCAATACTTCGCCTTCCGAATTTGCCCTTACAATAATATTGTCATATTGTTCTGGTGTATTGTACCAGCCTTTATAGGTGAATACGTATTCCTGTGACTGGGCTGTCTTACCAGAGCTTAAACCCACACGACCAGGTCTTGCCAATACACTTTGCTCATCCATTGCTTTTAATACGTCTTTTGCAGAAATATTGTATGCTCTCATACGTTCAGGATTCAGCCAAACACGAATTGCAAAGGAACGACTTCCAATGGCTTGTGCGAGCCCCATTCCTTTAATACGTTGTAATTCTGGCAGAATAAAGGTATTTGCATAGTTGAATAGATATTTTTCATCAACACTATTATCCTTACTATAAAGGTTTAAGTACATCAACATACTCGGTTGCATTGGCGATATAATGACCCCTTCACGTTGTACCAATGGAGGAAGGTTGGTCATGACTTGATCTACTCTAGATTTTACCCTTACAGCTGCAAGTGTAGGGTCTGTTCCTGGTTCAAAAATAATTTCGATACTTGCTTCACTTGCACTTGTAGCATCAGATAGCATATACTGCATTCCCTGAACACCATTGATAGCACGTTCCAAAATGGTTAAGGTTGATTTTACCAATACATCCGCATTTGATCCAGGAAATTCTATAGATATATTTACTCTTGGTGGAGCAATCTCCGGAAATTGTGCAATAGGAGATTTTGTGATTGCTATGATACCTGTAAAGAGAATTGCTAAAGATAACGCAATGGCTAAAACAGGTCTTTTTATAAAATTATTAAACATTTTTACTTGATTTACTTGCCATTATTCGGCATGAATATTTTTGATTCCAGCCAATTCTTTTTCGAGAGATACAAAATTGAACTTGATCTTTTCGTTGCTCTTTACTTTACCTAAACCTTCTAAAAGAATTTTATCAGTTGTCTCTAGTCCAGAAGCAAGGATATAGAAGTGCGGAATTTCTTGAGCTATCGTAATCTCA
>CALPLN020000008.1 GCA_943324415.2 Sediminibacterium ginsengisoli
ACTCTTCTAATTTGAATGGTTTGTCAAGGTTGGATTTCTTTTCTTTCTGCCCCTTTTTGGTTTTAGAAAATTCTTCTCCTTGTGGTGGGCCACCCATTCTTGCGTTCATTTCCTTATAGCGTATCGTAAATGCATTCGCTCCCATAAAAGAGAAGTTCTCTTTTAAACTCTGGTTCATCGCTGAGATGGCGGTAATGATGCCAATAAGTGCCATGATACCAAATGCAATGATGGCAACGGTAATACTGGTTCTTAGCTTATTGCCTTTTACGGTGCGCCAAGCCAATACAAATGAGTCCTGTAAGGTCATAAAATCTTTTTATCTGTACATAAAGGTAGCACAGATTGAATAAGGGGCCATCTTATTCGCGCATCTATTTGAGGAACGGCTAAAAGTAGAGATAAGAGAGGAATACATTGGGTAAAATACCCAATCCCAATATCAAAACAGCAAAAACAAGTAATTTATACTTATATCCTTGTGCGACTTCATATATAGCTGGCTCACCTTCAGCGAAATACATCGCCTGAATCAATTTGAAGTAATAGTATACACTTACTGCAGCAAAAAGAATGGCTACTACAACCAACCATAAGCCAGTACCTGATTGTACTGCAGCATTTAACATATAATATTTAGCAAAGAATCCTCCAGTCAACGGAATACCTGCCAATGACAATAAGAATACCGTCGTCATCCCAGCTAATAGTGGTTCTTTTTTAGCCAAGCCATTGAATGCCTCGAAGCTATACTCTTTCATCTTTATCAATACCCCAAACAAGCCAATGCTTGCCAAAGAATAAGACATGATATAAAGTAAAATACCCTCAGTCGCAAAACTTGTTGCTCCATATAAAGCAAATAACATAAATCCAACTTGTGCAATACTAGAGTAAGCTAGCATACGCTTTACACTGCGCTGAAAAACGGCCGTGATATTACCAACAAATAATGTAGCAATTAATACAAAAGTAAGCAGCAATTCCCATGCATACCCTAGAGCTTTAAATTGACTGTGGAATAAAACCACAAAAGCAATGATAGCAGTTGCTTTAACGATTGTCGCCATGAAAGAGGTAAATACGGTAGGTGCTCCATCATACACATCTGGTGTCCAGAAATGAAACGGCGCAGCAGAAACTTTAAAATTAAATGAAACGAAAATTAAAATCAATCCGGCAGATTGCATTAATTGTTCTCTTACCATCCCCGTTGCTGGGTTCAACACAGGGCTAGTAATTTGGAAAGTGCCAGTTGCGCCGTAGATAAAAGTGATGCCTAGTAAAAATATACCTGTAGAAAATGAACCCATCAAGAAATATTTCAACGCAGCCTCATTGCTGTTCAAGTTCTTTTTGTCTGAGCCAGTTAATATATACAATGGGATAGATAAAATTTCGATGCCGATAAACAACATCAATAAATTATTGAAAGACGTTAATATACTAGCACCACACAAGATGAAGAAAAATAGGGCATAGAAGTCTGCAGCATGATTGCCTATTTTAGCAATTTCATCTCCATTTAACCAAACATATAAGAAGGTTAGAATAAATATAATGGTATTCACATATAGTCCAAACTGAGTAAAAGAAAGCATCCCCTTGGTGTCCAATGGGATCGAATAAATGCCATTTAATTGTAAAACATTGGCTACAATTAAAGCCAAAAGTCCAACCAATGCAATACGCGTATGCGTCTTCTCATTATCAAAAATCCAAGAAGCAAACATCATTAATACACCTAGTAAAGCCGAAGCAATAATTGCGTTCATTATAAATTCATTTAATTATTTGATAAACAATTGTTGTAAAGTATCTGCAGTTAAATCAAATAAAGGAGCAGGATAAACTCCAGAAAGGATCACCACAATAAACAATACGATCAATACAAACTGTGCAGGCACATTAGGCGCTTGCATCTTGTTCATTTTTTCACTCACTTCGCCATAGGCACATTTCTGAACCATATTCAAAGTATAAATAGCAGCCAATACCACACTTACTCCAGCAGCTGCTGCGATCCATGGGTTAAATTGGAACAAACTGTTAAACATTAAAAACTCGCCTACAAAGGCATTGGTCAAAGGCAATGCAATGTTCGCAAAAGCAAATCCTACAAGAAGAATACCTAAGGTTGGATTTTGTTTTGCAAGTCCGCCCATTTCTTTCAAAGATCTTGTGCCCGTTTGTTGCTCAATGATATCCGCGATAATCCAAAGTCCTAATACATTTACGCCATGCGAGAACAATTGTATTAATACACCTTGTGTGCCTATTTCATTGTTGGCAAATAACGCTGCGCTCATCAATCCAATATGCGCGATAGAAGAATAAGCAATCAAACGTTTCATATCGTCCTGACGGATAGCAATAAAGGATGCATATAAAATTCCAATCACAGAGAGTATCACTACAAAATTTGAATGCGCACTAAAAGCTGCTGGAAACAAAGGCATTAACCATCTAATAACACCATATATACCCATTTTAACCATCACCGCACTTAATACCATTGTGACTGGAGTTGGTGATTGCTCGTACGCATCTGGCTGCCATGTATGCAAAGGGAAGATCGGCATTTTAATTGCGAACGCTGTGAAGAATAAAGCGAATGCAGTTAACTGTTGCCCGAATGTTAATGTGGCCTGTTTAAAAGACTGTATTGCAAAACTTTGATCGGCAGTGTGCGTGTACACCAAAATAATACCAATCAACATAAATAGAGATCCCAAGAAGGTATAGATGAAGAATTTAAAAGTGACAGCAACTCGCTTTTCACCACCCCAGATTGAACAAAGAAAATATACAGGGATCAACGCCAATTCCCAGAAAAAATAAAACAACAAAGCATCCCCTGCCAAAAACACACCCAACAATCCAGTTTGTGTAAATAACATCAATGATAAAAACTGGTTTCTATTTTTAATTTCATTCTTAGCACTGGCAATGAATATTGCAGGGAAACTGATACAAGTTAACAACATCAAGATTTTCGATAAGCCATCTGCCGTCAATGTAAACCTTGCATTCAAGCTTAACATCCAAGATGTATCAAAATTAGCTGCGCCATTGCATGCTATATTTAAAGATAAAGCCATTGTAATCCCACTTGCTGCAATAGCAACGTAATTTGCTTTTTCATCATGTTTAACAAACAACAACAAAATTGCTGCGATAAACGGAATAGATAGAATTGAAAGTAATACCATTGTTGCTATAAATTTATTTAATCAAATTATTAAAGAATCGAGTGATGGCAATGTCATTAAACCAAATAAGGAATAAAAGCACAATGCTCAGAACCATGAATAAGATATAATACCCTACTTGACCACTCTGCATTAGGCGAGTTTGTCTTGCACCATATTGCACTAATTTACCTGTTCCATTTACAAGCCCATCAATCACGTTCTTCTCTACTACCTCTTTCAAGAAACCAGCAAAGCGATTCAAAGGTTGTACAATTGCCTTTTCGTAAAATTCGTCCACCAACCATTTGTTGTATAAGAATTTACCCAATGCAGTTTGAGGTTCGCCGTCTGCTTGTTTACTGTATTTGCCGATTGCAATCAACAATGCAAGCAATGCAATTGTAACAGAACTGCCCATTAAAATCCACTCAGTGCTATGAGACAAATGCAATGGGACTTCTGCTCCAATAACACTTGTTAAATGATGTCCTAACCAATGGTGTCCGCCAAGTATTTCTGGCACACCCATAGCGCCACCCACTGCACTTAATACAGCTAGTATAATCAAAGGGATAGTCATACTTATTGGACTCTCGTGAATATGTCCAGCTTGTGCATCGGTACCTCTAAATTGTCCAAGGAATGTTGTAGCGTACAAACGGAACATATAAAATGCAGTCATTGCAGCACCTACTAAACCTAGGAACCAATAGATTGGATTTTTTGCAAATGCTGCAGCTAAAATTTCATCTTTAGAAAAGAAACCGCTAAACGGAGGTACACCTGCAATGGCGATACATCCTATTAAAAACGTCAAATGTGTGATAGGTAATTTGGATCTTAATCCACCCATTTTACGAATATCTTGTTCATGATGCATTGCGTGTATAACTGAACCCGCCGCCAAGAACAACAATGCTTTAAAAAATGCATGGGTAATCACATGGAACACTGCACCTGAATAAGCGCCCACACCTAAGCCAAGAAACATATACCCTAATTGACTTACTGTAGAATAAGCCAATACTTTTTTAATGTCATTTTGCTTGATTGCAATGGTTGCTGCTAACAAAGCAGTACTGATGCCAATAATTGCTACTACATGTTGCGCAATCTCACTGTTAGTATAAAATAAATTGGTTCGAGTAATCATGTAGATACCTGCTGTTACCATCGTTGCAGCGTGGATCAACGCAGATACAGGTGTTGGACCTGCCATCGCATCAGGCAACCAAGTATACAATGGAATTTGAGCACTCTTTCCCATCGCGCCAACAAATAATAATAAAGTGATGGCGGTAATATCAGTAGTAGATAATTTAGCCAGACTTTCTGCTGTTAATACTTCTCCATAACTCACTGTGCCCAACTTTACAATCATCCAGAAAATAGCTAACAAGAACCCTAAGTCGCCAATTCTGTTCATGATGAAGGCTTTCTTTGCAGCATTGTTATAAGTAGTATTTGTGAACCAGTAACCGATTAATAAATAAGAACACAAGCCAACGCCTTCCCATCCAATAAACATAATCACGTAATTGTCTCCCAATACCAATAAAAGCATGGAAAAAATAAACAAGTTTAAATACGCAAAGTAACGTGCATAATGTGGTGCTGTTTCCTCATGCATATAAGCAGAAGAATATAAATGGATTAATGTACCCACACCTGTAATGACCATCAAAAACAAACTTGATAAAGCATCCACTCTAAAGTCAAAAGGAATTTTGACTGTGCTGGTGTTGATGAAGTCAAAGAAATGTACTGTAATAGCCCCTTGTTCCTGCACATTCCAAAATGCGATTAAGCTTAAAACGAATGAAGCAAATATGTACATAGTGCCATTGTAGGCAATCGTTTTTTTACTCCAAATATTACGCCCCAAACCGTTAAATAAAAATCCTGCAAAAGGCAAGAGGGTGATCAATGCTAATATTACTTTCATGCGAAATGAATTAATTCTTTAATCTGTTTAAGAAATTGATGTCTACTGAATGGGTGTTGCGGTACATCATCACAATGATCGCCAAGCCAACACTCACTTCGGCTGCAGCTACAACCATGATAAAGAACACAAAAATTTGTGCATCAATACCAGCTGTGGTATCCGCGGCATTTTGTAAAGCCATTCCATGGTACATCTTTGAAAATGCCACTAATAATAAGTTGACTGCGTTCAACATCAATTCAATACACATGAATACGATAATGGCATTGCGACGCGTCAATACGCCAACGACGCCAATGCTAAACAAAGTCAAACATAAAATGATATAATACTGTATAGACATCTCTAATGATTTTATTTATAATTATTTTTTTCCAATGATAACTGCGCCAACCATCGCACTTAAGAATAATACACTGCTTATCTCAAAAGGAATGACATAGTCGCTAAATAAAGCCTTACCTAATGGATGAATCAACCCGATCGTTCCCTCTTTTAACAGCACCTGCTTATTTTGAATTTGAGCAGTTTGTTTTACTACAGCGATCAATAAAGTAAGCAAGCTACCTCCTGCAATCACGCCTGTTAATTTCACCAACAATTGCTTTTGTGGTTCTGCATCCTTTTTGATGTTCATCAACATGATCACAAATAAGAACAACACCATAATAGCACCTGCGTAAACAATGATATTTACGATAGCTAAAAATTGCGCATTCAATAAAATATAGTGTCCAGAGATGGCAAAGAATACCAAAATTAACCACAACACACTATGTATGGGGTTTTTGCTAATCAATACCATCGTAGCACTTACGATCGCAAATGCTGATAATAGATAAAATAAAATGTCTACTGTATTCATAGTATAAATTATGCTTCTACTCCTCTCGCCAAAGCTAAATCGGTTGCTTCGGTCGTTGGATTAGGAATTAATAAATCGGATTTGCCATAAATAAACCCTTTACGCGTGTAGTTAGCAGGCGCAAAAGTCTCACTTAAATAAATGGCATCTTTTGGACATGCTTCTTCGCACAAGCCACAAAAAATACAACGCAACATATTGATCTCGTATTTTGCTGCATACTTCTCTTCTCTGTATAAATTTTCTTCTCCCTCTAGGCGTTCAGCAGCTTCCATGGTAATCGCTTCTGCAGGGCAAGCAACTGCACATAATCCACATGCAGTGCAACGCTCTCTCCCTTCTTCGTCTCTATTTAATACGTGCAGCCCTCTAAACACAGGACTAAATGGACGCTTCTCTTCTGGATAACGTGTAGTGGGCTGTTTTTTAAACATATGACTAAACGTAATCATCATCCCTTTGATAATATTGATCAAATACAAGCGCTCCCAAAAGGTCATGGGTTGTCTGCTTACAGCTTGTGCTTTGTTGGTTAATGGTTGCATGTCTTTATACAATGATGTTTAATAAATTATAAGTTAGCTAAGATTAAAGCGCCTGTGATTAACAAATTAAAAAGCGCTAATGGGATCATCGTCTTCCATCCTAAGTTCATTAATTGATCATATCTGAAACGTGGGATTGTCCAACGAATCCACATAAATACGAAAATGAACAAGACGATTTTAATCAACAAAGTACCTACACCAATCATCGCAGCAATATTTGGTGCAACAGTAGATTCGTCAAAGAAAGGCAAATCATACCCTCCGAAATACATAGAGGCCATGATCGCACTACTCATGATCATATTGACGTATTCTGCGAATAAATAAAATCCTAATTTCATGGAAGAATATTCCTGGTGATATCCAAAATTCAATTCATTCTCTGCTTCTGGTAAGTCAAACGGAGTTCTATTACACTCTGCTAATGCTGCAATAAAAAACAATAAAAAACCCAAAGGCTGATACACAATATTCCACCAATTCCCTTTGACTTGTTGTTCTACAATGGTCTTTAAACTTAAAGACTCAGAAGTCATTAACAAAGCGATTAAAGCCAATCCCATTGCCAATTCGTAACTAATGGCTTGAGATGCAGCTCTCAATGATGACATTAAAGAAAACTTATTATTAGAAGCCCATCCTCCAATCATGATCCCGTAAACGCCCATACTCACTACTGCAAATACATACAATACACCGATGTTGATGTCTGCAATTTGCAAAGCCATTTTTCGACCAAACAATTCTATATCTGAACCCCATGGAATGACTGCACATGTCATCAAACTCGCTGTCATCGCTAAGCCTGGACCCAAAATGAACAACCACTTATTGGCCGCAGTAGGAATAATCTCCTCTTTCATGATCAATTTTAAACCATCGGCCAATGGTTGTAACAATCCAAAAGGACCAGCTCTATTTGGACCTGGACGGTCTTGTAAAATAGCGGCCACTTTTCTTTCTCCAAAAGTGGTGTACAATGCAATGCCTAAACTGCCGAATACAACTACGGCAATCAAGATTAATTTTTCTATCACCAGCCCCCAATCAAATGCAAGAATTGTCATGCTAATATAATTATGCTTTATGAGTATTGTTTGTGTTAAATGTCTCCCCATGTGAAGGACCTTGAATTTTACCTAAATGTATATTAGGTTGATTCACTTCACTTTCGTCATGTATATCCATCAATAAGTGTGGTGCTCTTCCGTCATTTACTGCTAAAAAAGTTTCAGTTGGTTTTGTGGTTCCAATATTACCCGCGTAATGACCTTGTGCAATCACAGACTGTCGGCTAATTTCACGAGGCCCTTCAATGATCCAATCTGCAGTTTCTTTTTTATCAAAACGACAAGTGTTGCATATCCATCCTGGCTTACCTTCTGGCGTATCTTCTATTTCACCCCATTGATCCTTACGTGCAGTCACTCTATACACTTCATCTCCTCTATTCCATAAAGTAACTCTTCCAGAACAGGTTGGACAATCACGGTGTGCATCCATTGGTTTTAAAAACCAAACACGATTTTTAAAACGGAATGTTTTATCAGTCAATGCACCCACCGGACAAACATCAATGACGTTGCCTATAAATTCATTGTCTAAACTCTTTTCAATATGCGTTGCAATTTCAGCATGATCTCCTCTATCTAATATTCCGTGAACACGCTTATTGGTTAATTGATCTGCAGTGAAAACACAACGATAACATAAAATACAACGTGTCATGTGCAATTGTATGTTCTTACCTAAGTCATGCTTTTTAAACGTTCTTCTTTGGAATTCATAACGTGTTTCAGCTTTGCCATGATCAAAACTTAAGTCTTGTAAATGGCACTCACCTGCTTGATCACAAATTGGACAATCCAAAGGATGGTTCAGTAATAAAAATTCTACTACACCCGCCCTTGCCTCAATCACTTTTTCACTAGTGATGTTTTTTACTTCCATCCCATCCATCACAGTCGTACGACAAGAAGCAACCAATTTAGGCATTGGACGAGGATCTTTTTCGGAACCTTTTGATACTTCTACCAAACAAGTTCTACACTTGCCTCCGCTCCCCTGCAATTTGCTATAAAAACACATTGCTGGAGGTGCAACTTGACCGCCAATTAATCGAGCAGCTTGTAACACTGTAGTTCCTGCTGGAACTTCAATGGTGATGTTGTCGATTGTTACTTTAAATAAATTTTGTTCGCTCATAGTTTATATTTCTATGTTATGCAGGTACATGAATTGGATCTGCATAGTGTTGTAAACCGAAATTGCTTGTTTGTGATAATACAGGGTTGTTGATATGCCACTCGAATTCATCACGGAAATGACGAATTGCGGCAGCAACTGGCCATGCAGCTGCATCGCCTAGTGGACAAATTGTATTACCCTCTATCTTTCTTTGAATATCCCATAGTAAATCAATGTCCGCTATTGTTCCTTGACCATGTTCGATCTTGTATAATATTTTTTCCATCCATCCAGTACCCTCTCTACATGGAGAACATTGGCCACAACTTTCGTGACGATAAAAACGCGCCAATGTCAATGTGTTTTTTACAATACATTGATCCTCGTCTAACACGATAAATCCGCCTGAACCTAACATTGAGCCTGTAGCAAATCCGCCGTCACTTAAACTTTCGTAGTTCATATAACGCGTTTCGCCCTTAGCTGTTTTTAATAACAAATTAGCGGGTAAAATTGGCACAGAAGATCCTCCAGGAATACAGGCTTTTAATTGCTTGCCTCCTTTTATGCCTCCACAATATTCGTCACTGTAAATAAATTCTTCTACAGAAATCGTCATGTCGATTTCATACACACCTGGCTTATTGATATTACCACATGCAGAAATCAATTTCGTTCCTGTTGACCTACCTACTCCGATTTTTGCATATTCGTCACCACCTAAATTGATGATGGGAACGATGGCCGCCAATGTCTCTACATTGTTTACCACCGTTGGACGTTGCCATAAACCCTGAATCGCTGGGAATGGAGGCTTAATTCTTGGGTTGCCACGCTTGCCTTCTAGTGATTCTATCAATGCCGTTTCTTCCCCACAGATATAAGCACCAGCTCCACGTTGCACATATATATTGCAATCAAACCCAGTTCCTAAAATATTTTTTCCTAACCAGCCGTTTGCGTTTGCTTCTTTGATTGCATCTTCAAGTATATCTGTGATCCAAGCATATTCACCTCTGATATAGATATAAGTGTCATTTGATCCTAATGCGAAACTGGATACAATCAACCCCTCTAATAGCAAGTGTGGTATAAACTCCATTAAGTATCGATCCTTAAAAGTACCTGGCTCGCTCTCATCTGCATTGCAAACTAAGTGACGTGGCACCCCTTCTGGTTTTGCAATAAAACTCCATTTCATTCCTGTAGGAAAACCTGCACCACCTCTTCCTCTCAATCCACTTTTCTTTACTTCTTCTACAATGGATTCAGGATTCATTTCTTTCAAAGCTTTTTCTACACTGCGGTAACCCCCCTCACGGCGGTACACCTCGTAAGAACGAATTCCAGGTACATTTGCTTTATCTAGTAATAGTTTTACACCCATTTGAATATTTTTAACGCGTTCAGTGATTTGTTATTTTGTTACAGTTGCTCTGTATTCAGCAATAATGCCGTCTACTTTTTCCTTAGTCAAGTGTTCCTTATAGATTTTACCCACTTGCATCATTGGCGCGTATCCGCAAGCACCAAGACACTCTACTAATTTTAAAGTAAAGACACCATCCTTAGTTGTCTCTCCTGGTTTGATGTCTAATTTTTGTTGGATATACCCAATGATATCATCAGAGCCACTAATCATACAAGGTCCAGTTTGACAAACTTCAAAAATGAATTTTCCTACTGGCTTTAAATTATACATGCTATAAAAGCTTGCTACTTCATACACTTCGATTGGCTCAATTTTCAACAAACTAGCAATATAGTCCATCAATTCGGTTGGCAACCAACCATCGAAACTCTCCTGTGCAAGATGTAAGGCAGGAAGCAATGCACTCTTTTGTTTTCCTTCCGGATAACGAGCTACCAAGCGGTTAAACTCGGCCATCTGTATTTCATTAAAAGTATAGGTCATATCGAAAATTTCTTTTTTTATTTTTAAGCGTCTAATTCTCCAGCAATCAAATTCAAACTACTCATTGTAACTACGGCATCACTTAACATGCCCCCTTTGATCAATTCAGGATAGGCTTGATAGTAAATAAAACAAGGTCTTCTGAAATGCAATCTGAACGGAGTTCTTCCGCCATCACTGATTAAATAAAAACCAAGTTCACCATTGCCGCCTTCAACTGGGCTGTAGATCTGCCCCTTTGGTAAGTCTATCTCCCCCATGATGATTTTGAAATGCCAGATCAATGCTTCCATCTTTGTGTATACATCCTCTTTCTTTGGAAGATAATATTCAGGTACATCCGCATGGTAAACTTCGGCATCTGTTCCTTTGAAAGCTTGCACTTTTTCATAAGCCTGTCTGATGATAGAGATACTCTCCCACATTTCTGCATTACGAACTAAGAAACGGTCATAGTTATCACCCGTTGTTCCAACAGGTACTGTAAAATTAAAATCTTGATAACTACTATAGGGTTGATGTACACGTACATCATAGTCCACTCCTGCCGCTCTTAAATTAGGACCAGTAAAACCATAGTTCATCGCGCGTTCAGCACTAATTCCGCCTGTGCCTTGTGTACGCTCCATGAAAATTCTATTTCTTGTAAATAATCCTTCGAATTCTTTAAGCACTTTTGGATATTCGTTTAAGAACTTCTCCAACTTTGTAAATGCTGTGTTGGTAAAATTTCTTTCAAATCCACCAATACGTCCAATATTTGTTGTTAATCTAGAACCACAGATCTCTTCATAAATTTCATAAATCAATTCACGATACTGCATTACATATAAAAATCCAGTATAGGCTCCTGTATCTACACCGACAATTGAATTGCAAATTAAGTGATCAGAGATACGCGCTAATTCCATAATGATTACTCGTAAATAATCAACACGCTTAGGTGTTTCAATATTCAAGAATTTTTCACATGTGATATGCCATCCCATATTATTGATTGGGCTACTACAATAGTTTAAACGGTCGGTGATAGGGGTAATTTGATACAATGGTCGTCTTTCTGCTAATTTTTCAAACGCACGATGAATATAGCCCACTGTTTGGTCAGACGAGACGATGCGCTCACCATCCACTTCCATAATATTTTGAAACACACCGTGCGTCGCAGGATGTGTTGGTCCAATATTTAAAGTAGTCGTAGTTTTCTCGATCGAACCCTCTGGTAATGTAATGTGATTGTGTTCCATTGTATATTTAGTTATACCTTAAATTTTTTATTAATTATCCTCTACCAAACATTTCGTCATCCTTATCAATTCTTGTTTGATCTTCTAACGGGAATTCTTTTCTCAATGGGAAATAATCCATTTCATCCACATTCAGAATACGCTTTAAATTCGGATGTCCTACAAAATTGATGCCGAAAAAATCATAGGTTTCACGCTCCATCCAATTTGCTGATTCAAATAATTTAGTAGCTGTATAGACATCTGTATTTTCCAAAGAAGTACTTACTGAAAAACGGAGTCTAACATTCTCTTTTAAATTATGCAAATGATATACCACAACCAATTCTGCACCTTTTTGATCAGGATAATTCACTGCACAGATATCTGTTAAGAAAGTAAATCCTAAACTTGGTTCATCATATAAAAATTGCAATACTTTCAAATTGATTTCTTTAGGAGATTCAAATGAAAGCATACCATAACTAGTTGCAAATTGCGAGACTTGATCTCCAAATTTTGCAACTAATATTTCTTGTATCATTTCGTTATTTAACGACATATTGTAAGAATTAAGTGTTGGCTATTGAATGCCATAACTATTTAATAATGCTTTGTATTGTTCGCTATTTCTACGGCGAATGCTTTCTTGTCCAACTAAGTCTTGAATTTTCATAAAGCCATCGATGATTGCTTCTGGTCTTGGAGGACAACCTGGCACATACACGTCTACAGGAATTACTTGATCAATTCCTTGTAACACACTGTAGGTGTCAAAAATTCCACCACTTGATGCACAAGCACCAACCGCAATTACCCAACGTGGCTCAGCCATTTGGATGTATACTTGTCTTAATACAGGTGCCATTTTTTTTGCAATCGTTCCCATTACCATCAACAAATCGCATTGACGTGGAGAGAAACCTACACGCTCAGATCCGAAACGAGATAAGTCATAGTGCGACGCCATAGTTGCCATAAACTCAATGCCACAACATGATGTAGCAAAAGGCAAAGGCCACAAAGAATTTTTTCTTGCAAGACCGACAACAGAACTTAATTGTGTTGCAAAAAATCCATCACCGGGAACACCATCTGGTGCTTTACCCATTCCAATTGCATCAGCAATCTCTGCTTCTTTTGGATGTATGTTAAATCTTACTGGACGCATAATTTATGCATTATATTTTTTAAAAAATTAATCTTCCCATTTAAGTGCACCTTTCTTGATAATATAGACAAAGCCTACCAAGAAAAAACCAACGAATAAAACCACTTCGAAAAATCCAGCCCAGCCTAAACTTTTAAAATTAACTGCGTAGGGATAAAAGAAAATAACTTCTACATCGAACAAGACGAATAAGATAGCCACTAAAAAATATTTGATGGCCATTGGTGATCTTGCATCTCCATGAGATTCAATTCCACTCGCGAAATTCTCTAACTTGTCGGATGTTTTTCGCTTAGGGCCTAATAAGCTAGACACCAAAATCATGATGGCCACAAAGCCACCTGCAAATAATATTTGCAATGCGATTGGTAAGTAATTGGCAGCACTGTTCATTTCTAAGTCGTTTAGGTGCCGCAAAAATACGCAAAGGATACTTGTTTTAACTAAAAACTCCCCATAAATGGGGAGTTTTTTAAATCTTTTTTTTAAAGCCTACAATCGGCTAAAAAAACGGGATATATTAGTTCTTATTTTCAGCTGGTGCATCTGCTGCAGGCTTTTGATTTCCTTGCATCTTTTTGATGATTTCCCAGTTTTTTACTAGACTTTCCTTGATTTTGATTGTTTGAGCTTCACCAGGCATTAATTCCAATACTTTATCACACATGCCTATCGCTTTTTCTAAATCTTTAATTTCATTGAAATAACCCATCATAGCATAGTAATTGTTTACCAAAGCTTGCTTGTTTTTAACAGGATCTTTCAACAAAAATTCATTTTGAAGTGTTGCAGCTTGAAACACGATACCCAAACTATTCGCAGTATCGATCAATTTAGCACCCTTTACGTTGAAAGAATACCCATTTGCACGATCTGGAAATGCAGCAATATATTGTTTTGCAATTTCTGTTGTTGCAAGGCCATCTTTTGCGTTTAAAGCCACGCTAGACAACTTGTAGTAATACACTTCGTCTTTGATCCCTCTTAAGTTGAAATAGTTTGTATTCCACTTTAAAGCATCTACATACATATTTGATTTTTCAAACATATCTGCGCCTAATTTGTAAAACTTCATTCGATTCGCTTTCACCGTATCAGCAGCGATTGCCTTTTCCAATATACCAGCTAAAACAGTCTCATTTCCCTTGAATTTAGACAACACTTTTACCGCAAGTTCATAATCTGTATTCAAAACCTTGTCTGCTGAGCTAGTATTGATAAATTGTTCGATATAGCTTTTTGCTTGTATTGAATCTCCCTTACGGTCGTAGTTGTAGGCCAATAATACCCCTAAACGAGGTAATGCATTGATTCCAATTGCAGTTTCTAACTCCTTAGCCTTAGCCAAAGAAGCATCATATTGTCCAGCACGGAATAAATAATCGGCGTTAAAGATATCCAAAGCAGGGTCTTTGTCTGCATTTTGCAAGAAAAGGTCAAGATTTGCCTTCGCAGTTTCAGTGTTCTTATCTGCATAATATTGATACAATGCAAAATAAGTAGGCGCAAACTTAGGATCTGCTTCTAAAGACTTTTTAAAATATTCATCAAAAGATTCTAAGTTATTTTGTGATTGATACACTTTACCAATTCTATAATAAGGATAGGCATTTTGTGGATCTCTACTAATCGCTTCCATGAAGGCAGTCACCGCTTCTCCGCCATTTTCACCACCCAACTTAAGGTAGTTAATGCCCAAGTTTACATACAAGCTTGGCAATACTGGCGTTCCTTCGTATGCAGAAATGGTTTCCTTTAATTTATCAATCGCATATTGATGATCACCCACATTTGATGGCACTTCAGAATGGATATAACCAATCGCATTCACAATGTCTTGACTTGGCTTTCCTTTGAATTTACCTTTTGTATTCAATGTGGTTGTGATAGCAACTTCTAAAGTTTGCTTGATGGCGTTGATGTCTGCAGTTTCACCTGCTTCTAACAACTGAACATGCGCTGTTCCAACTAAGACCCAAGCGTTGTTGCCTAACTCATCTGCCGCTTTTTTGTACAATTCTTTTGTAGCTTGTATAAACGCCTTGTCTGGAGCGCCGGCGCCATTTTGAGATAAAATCGCTTGACCATACCAAAATATGGTTTCTGGATCTTTAGCGTTTTTCTCAAAAGCATCTTTAAAGAAAGCTAAAGCAGATTTGTTCTTTTCATAACGCATCAATTTCAATCCCTCGTTTAATGGAGATACAGGTACTTGTGCGTTTACTCCAGTCAAAGCAAATGCTACTCCCATCATCAATACAACCAATTTTTTCATCACAGGTGTTTTTGTATTTTATAAATTATGCTCATTTCAAAACCCTCATTTCGCGAATAATTCGAAGAAAAACAGGGAAACCAAAGTCAAGGGTTTGATGCTCAACTTTAAGAAGTCTAAAAATATTAATTTTTTTGCAAGAATTCGATTTAATTTTTAGTTAATTCTACTAAAACTTGTTAGCATTTACAACTATTCCAGCAAACTATTCCTTTTTTTAAAGCCCATTTTTGCAGGCACTAAAAAAGATCGCTTAAAAATCAACTGCCCCCTTTCCAAACTTAAAAAATTTAAAAAGCCTGTACCCAGTCCAGCTGCATTTTCTTTTAAGATATAATAAACAGGTAGCGTAAGCGGATATTGTGCTTTGCTAATTGTAGCAGGTGAAGGTTTTGAAAAATATCCTTTTTCAATGCATTGCGTACATTCTACCAAGCCTAATTTTACTTTTTTACGCAATTCAATTTGTGCAGGATCATACCCATCACCAATCCAGTTCATTCCCACAAACCCAATGGCATCTTGATGTGTAGCGATATAGTCAATTACTTGTTTGCTACCATTTGCTGCAACTACATTTTTACCTAGAGGGACGTCTTTTGCTAAACTATCTTTTAAGAAACGAATGATGCCTGTTAACTGATTGCCATCCATGACCACCTCTTTATTCACCTTGCCTGTGAGTCTTTGGCTTAAGTCATCTAAACTAAAAATACTGTCTTTAGCAGATTTATGGACCAAGACTGCGACCGCATTGTAGGCAAGAATGGCAAAATTTGGATTGAAACTGAGGCTTTTTTTATACTCAACTTGCTCTTTCTTATTGAGGCCTCTGGTTACAAAAATCATCCTTGTGCTATCGTTGGCTAAATCTTTAAAACAATCCATTTCGGATTTATAGCTTGCCTCAATCTGGGCCTTAGGATTGCTTGCTAAAAATACTTTTAATTGTTCCTCCATAAAAGGCCTAAAACTTTCTTCTACAGAGATTCGAATCAAACCTTCATTAGGTGTATCTAAGGCCTTGTCTGGGGCATTGTTGCATGAAATAAAGAATAGAAGGCCTATCCATCCAAAAAATAGGGGGCGCATAAATAGAGTTTTGTTGCTTGAAAGCATTAATAATCTTGTTTCACAGCTCTAAAGAGCCTAAATCCACCATAGAACATGCACATTGTGCCAAAAATGAGCCTAAAATCATTGTCTATATTCAATACCATATCTATTTTGAAGTATTTAGCTCCAAACAAGATGCATCCAATACCAAGAATGAGTGTGGACATGGAGAAGTCATATATCCTTCTGAAAAAACGGTAAGACCTTTCTGATTTTTCTCTTTCTTCCATATGCGGCAATTTTGAAAAGCAAATTAAACAATTAACATGGTAACGATTTAAAAAATTATCTTTACTGCCAAATTTGAGTTCATGAGTAAACCTTCTCTACCACAAGGCACCAGAGATTTTAATGCAGCAACCGTTCAAAAAAGACAGTACATCTTCCAGACAATTCGTACTGTGTTTGAATTATATGGATTCCAGCCATTGGAAACACCAGCGATGGAGCAATTAGAAACTTTGATGGGCAAATATGGCGAAGAAGGAGATAAACTCATCTTCAAGATTTTAAACAATGGCTTGGATAACCCCCAAAAAGTCACAGCTACAGCAGAAGGATTTCAAAAAATACTAGAGGGGAAAAATACCACTCAAATCACAGAAAGAGCCCTTAGATATGACTTAACCATCCCTTTTGCAAGGTATGTAGCGATGCACCATGGCGCCCTCACTTTCCCATTCAAGCGGTATCAGATTCAGCCAGTATGGAGAGCAGATCGACCTCAAAAAGGAAGATATAGAGAATTTTATCAATGTGATGCCGACATTGTTGGATCTGACAGTTTATTGAACGAAGTCGAATTGACTGCGATTTACTTAACAGTATTCAAGCAACTCAATTTAGGGGTGGAAGTGAAATTGAACAATCGTAAAATATTATTAGGACTTGCACAAGTTTGCGGCGGGGAAGATAAAATGATTGATTTGACAATCGCAATTGATAAGTTAGATAAAATAGGTTGGGAAAAAGTAGCCGAAGAATTAGATCGTAAAGGCTTCTCTGCAGAACAACAAAAAATCATTCAATCCTATTTAGAAATTGAAGGATCCAATGAATCAAAATTAGAACAACTTAGTAGGTTACTGAACGGTAACGAAAGTGCCGTAAAAGGAATCGAAGAAATACAATACGTTTTGGACTATCATGCGCAAAGCGGATTGGCCAAAAATTTAGTGGCTGATTTTACTTTGGCAAGGGGCTTGAATTATTATACTGGATTGATTTTTGAAGTGAAAGCAATCGACGCGCAGATGGGTAGTATTGGTGGCGGCGGAAGGTACAATGACTTAACAAGTTTATTTGGCGTGCCGAATGTACCTGGCGTGGGCATTAGCTTTGGCGTGGATCGCATATATGATGTGCTCGAAGAAAAAAATCTTTTTCCTGCTTCGGTAGAACAAAATACTAAAATATTATTTTTTAATTTAGGTGAGGCAGAAGCAAAAGAAGCATATCATTTGATGGAGACCTTAAGAGCAAAAAAAATTGCTTGTGAAATCTACCCTGATAAGAGTAAATTCGACAAGCAATTTAAATATGCCGAGAAGAAAGGTATTCCAAATATCATCATCATCGGTTCCGATGAATTGAGTAAAAAAGAATGTACCCTTAAAAATTTAACAACTGGCACACAACAAATTATTCCATTTGACGCATTAGCGACAATGGAATTTTAAAATGAATTAGTGGTTTTGTTTACTCCAAAATGTAGCATAGAATTCGTCTTCTTTTAACGCTACAGCACCCGCTTCTTTTTTGCCAATCAATTCCATTCCTTGAACAAAAATACTGATGGTCTCCACCGATTTGCCTTCTTTTCTTTTGAAGATAACTAAAGCATCATAAGTCGCTAAATAAAAACTATCCACTCCTTTTTTCTCCAATGATGTTGAACCCATTGCAGAGTTAATGACCAAGTTTGAGTCTTCTATTGTTAAAGAAACTTCCGCTACTGGGCTTCCTTCCGCAAAGATGTATTTGCCTAAATAATCATTTAATGGGCCAGTTTGGGCATTTACTGACATAAAAGCACCCATTAAAACCAAGGTCAAAAAGCATAATTTTCTCATAATAGTTGATTTAAGTTTTGAGATACCTAAAATAGCGTGTTTTATTGAGTTTTCAATAGAAATAATTGAATGTTAACAGACTTGATCAAGTATCTTTGCATTATGGAGAAAACTAGACCAAATATCAGGGCAGTAGAGGTCGCTGAGATTGAACGATTTATAGCGAAAATAGAAGAAAAGCCTTTTAGGGTAAAACAGATTGTAGAATGGTTATGGCAAAAACATGCCCATAGCTTTGACGAAATGACCAATTTAAGCTTGGATTTACGTAAGAAATTAGTGGAACATTTCACTTTGCCAGCACTTTCGATTGATACCACTCAAATGAGTAGCGATGGAACGCTAAAAACAAGGTTCAGAACTTTTGACGACCACATGATCGAGGGTGTCCTTATTCCAACTACTTTGCGTAAGACCGCATGTGTCTCTTCTCAGATAGGCTGTAGTCTTAGTTGTAAATTCTGTGCTACTGGTTATATGGAGCGCAGCAGAAATTTGAACTTCGACGAAATTTACGACCAAGTAGTGATGATCAAGCAACAGGTTGAAAAAACCTATGATCAAAATTTATCCAATATTGTTTTCATGGGTATGGGAGAGCCTCTTTTGAACTACAAGAACGTACTAAAGGCGATTGAAAAGATTACCTCCCCAGAAGGATTGGGCATGAGCGCAAGACGTATCACAGTTTCGACAGCTGGAGTGGCAAAACAAATCAAGCAATTAGGAGATGACCAAGTGAAATTCAAATTGGCATTATCCCTTCATGCTGCCAATGATAAGAAGCGTAATGAAATTATGCCAATCAATGAAAGTAACAATATCGAAGCATTGATTGAGGCGCTTAACTACTTTTATAAGAAGACAGGAAACGAAATTACATTTGAATATATTTTATTCAAAGATTTTAATGATAGCGAAAAAGACGCAATGGAACTGGTTAAAATTTACAGACAAGTTCCTGCAGATTTAGTGAATGTAATTGAATACAATGCAATTGATCGTTTCCCATTTGACAAACCTGATGAAGAAGGATTTGAAACATTTGTAGAAATATTACAGAAAAACAGAGTGAACGTTCGTGTAAGAAGAAGTCGTGGTAAGGATATTGATGCGGCTTGTGGACAGTTAGCTAATAAAGACAATTAATACCGCATCCAATGAAAGCGAAAAGATCCGACAACTTTGACAAGTTTGCCAATAAGAAAAAAGGGAGTGCTGTTAAAGAAGAATATAGACAAGAAAAAAAGCAAGCAAAAAAAGATGCTAGAGCTGCAGGTGAAGCTGCAAGACAAAGAAAAAAAGATATTGAAAGAGGTATTGCTGTAGAGCCATTGGGCAACAATAAAAAAGCTGGCTTTGACAAAAAAGGCGGTTACGATAAAAAAGAATTTGTAACTGGTCCCCCAAAATATACCATTCCATTGAGGGCTAAATCGGCCCCGTCAAAAGGACCATCGAAAGCATCAACCGAAGCCCCTAAATATGGTGAACTTCAAAAATCTGCAAGTCCAAGATCTGCAAGTCCAAGACCTAGTGCTGCGAAAAGAACACCTGAATCGATGGATCGCGCAGATGCGAAACGAACTGCAAGTATTGGTAAAGTAACTGCCAATGACGATATGCCACATGAGCAAATGCCGCTCAATAAATACATTGCGCATGCAGGCACTTGTGGAAGAAGAGAGGCAGCAGAATTGGTAAAATCCGGACATATTACTGTCAATGGAGATACCGTGCTAGAGCCAGGCTATAAAGTACAATACAGAGACGTGGTAAGATTGAAGGGGAAAGTTTTGCAATTGCAAGTAACTCCTGTTTATATCTTATTGAATAAGCCTAAAGATTATATCTGTACGGCAAATGATCCAGAAGGTCGAAAAACTGTTTTAGATATCATCAAAAATGCGACGACTCAAAGAATGTTCCCTGTCGGTCGGTTAGATAGAAACACAACAGGCGTTTTAATTTTAACCAACGATGGCGACTTGGCACAAAAGTTAACCCACCCTTCTTATGAAATTAAAAAAATCTATGAGGTAACTCTAGACAAGCCTGTAACAAAGGCAGACATGGAATCGATTGCAACAGGTATGGAATTAGAAGATGGATTTATTGCTGCTGATGCAGTGAGTTATTTATCCAATACTTCCAAAAACGTGATAGGAATTGAAATTCATAGCGGAAGAAATAGAATCGTAAGAAGAATATTCGAACACCTTGGATACGATGTAAGACATCTAGACAGAGTCATGTTTGCGAATTTAACTAAGAAGAATGTGGATCGTGGTAAATGGAGGTTCCTTGCAGAAAAAGAAGTAAGAACACTGAAGTTCTTAAATAAGTCATTTACAAGAAAAGCAAGTAAGTAAGTGATATTAGATATATTATTTGAGGACCAAGACATGATTGTCATCAATAAACCTGCTGGAGTATTGAGTATTCCAGATCGTTTTGGCAAAGAACTTTCTATTAAGTCGCTGTTACAAGCTAAGTTCGGCAATATTTTCACTGTGCACCGATTGGATCAAGCCACAAGTGGCCTCATTATATTTGCAAAAAACGCTGAAGCACATAAAGCGCTAAGCATTTTATTTGAAGGTCGAACGATAGAAAAAAAATACCTTGGTTTGGTGATGGGTCGTCCCGAGCAGTCAGGAACGATTGAAGCTGCTATCATGGAACACCCTATCAAAAAGGGACAAATGTATGTTCACGTAAAAGGCAAGGCGGCTTTAACAACCTATGAAGTAGTCACTTATTACAAACGCTATGCGTTGGTTTCATTTCAGATTCATACCGGCAGGACCCATCAGATTAGGGTGCATGCAAAACAAATTGGTCACCCCATTGTGGCAGATGAAATATATGGCGATGGAGAAAAATTATTACTCTCCAGCATCAAGAAAAAGAATTTCAAATTAAGCAAATCCGAAGACGAAGAAAAGCCACTTTTAGCAAGGCATGCCTTACATGCACATACATTAAAACTTGTTTTTAATGAAAAAGAATATGCTTTTGAAGCACCATTGCCAAAAGATCTAGCTGCTACAATTAAGCAACTAGATAAGTGGCATACTGCTTAACTATTTTTGGTATTTATAAATTACGCCATCTTTCATTACAAATTGAACCTTCCCCATCTGATCAATATTCGTAAATGGATCTCCTTCCACTGCAATGATATCGGCTAATTTATTTTTTTCAATACTACCTAAGATTGACTGCGTTCCCATTAAATCAGAGGCATTCAATGTAGCAGATTGTATTGCTTCAATTAATGGCATTCCGCCTTCTTGCATATACTTAAACTCCATCCAGTTATTGCCATGAGCATAAACCCCTGCATCTGTTCCAAATGCAATTTTCACACCTGCCTTATACGCTTTTGAAAAAGTATTTTGAATTTTGGGTCCAATTTCCAAGGCTTTTTTTGTTACCATTGGTGGGTAATAACCTGGTTTTTTAGCTGAGTCTGCAGCAGATCTTCCAGCAATGATTGTAGGCACTAGATAAGTACCATATTGCTTCATCAAAGGAAAAATAGATTCGTCCATTAATGTCCCATGTTCAATAGAATTTACGCCTCCAACGACTGCTCTTCTCATCGCTTCTACACCATGACAATGAGCCGCCACTTTAAACCCATAATCTTTTGCTGCAGCAACAATTGCACGAATCTCGTCTTCGGTAAATTGTGGGTTTTCTCCGTTTGCAGCCATACTTAAAACACCGCCACTTGCAGTAATTTTAATCACATCACTGCCGTCCTTATACCTTTGTCTTACCGCTTTATATGCATCTTCGGCACTATTGATAACTCCTTCTTTTGGACCAGGATCACCCATTAAGTTGGCACGTACTCCATTCGTTGGATCAGCATGTCCACCTGTTGTTCCAATGGCTTTACCTGCTGTATAAATTCTAGGGCCAATAACATATCCTTTTTGGATCGCTTTTTTCATTGCAATATTTACCCCCGATCCACCTAAGTCTCGAACAGAAGTAAACCCTGCCATTAAATTTCTTTCCGCAAACCTTAATGCACCAAAAGCAACATCCGCATCATTCTGGGTAAAACCATCTAAATACCTTGTTGGACTGGTTTCGGATTCGACATGAATATGCATATCCATTAAACCAGGCATGACAGTGTGTTTTTTTAAATCGATGACCTTGTCTGTCTTTGTTCCAATGACATAACCATCAACAAGGTCTATAATTTTATTAGATTCTATAATAATTGTTTTCTCTTTTAAAACTTTAAGATTAACAACATCTACTAATTGACCACACTGTAAATATGTTTTTTGAGCTTGAGTAAACAAAGTTGAAAAACAAAAAATGAATCCTACTAAAAAATAGCGCATGTGAATATGTTTTGATACTCAATATACAAAAAATCCTCTTTGAAAAAAGAGGATTTAAATGCATAGGCAATGACTCGATTCAAAACTGACACAGTTTATATTGAATCGTCCAATGCCTTGTTATTTATTCGGCTGAGGGGTATAGCGCAAATATGGTTTTACGACTTCTACTCCTTTTGGAAATTTAAGTATTGCGTCTTCCGTTTTTATTGCAGGTACAACAATCACTTTTTCTCCATCTACCCAATTGGCAGGTGTAGCTACACTGTAATTTGCCGTTAACTGAAGTGAATCGATTACCCTTAAGACTTCAACAAAATTTCTACCAGTTGAAGCAGGGTATGTTAAGGTTAATTTGATTTTTTTATCTGGACCAATAATAAATAAAGACCTTACTGTAAAAGTTTCTGATGCATTTGGATGTATCATATCATAAAGACCTGCAACATGTTTATCCTCATCAGCTATTATTGGGAAACCAACATGTACCTGTTGCGTTTCATTGATATCATTGATCCATCTATGATGGCTTTCTACACCATCCACACTCAAGGCCAAAACTTTTACATTTCTTTTTGCAAATTCATCTTGTAATGCAGCAGTCTTGCCTAGTTCAGTGGTACATACAGGGGTGAAATCTGCTGGGTGTGAAAATAGGATACCCCAACTATCGCCTAAGTATTCATGAAAACTAATATCCCCAATACTTGTTTTTGCCTTAAAATCTGGTGCTATATCTCCTAATCTTAAACTCATAATACATGTAATTTTTACTTGAAGCACAAATTTACTAATTCCCTACTAATTTAGTAGACTTTTAAATAAATAATTTAAAAAAAAATTATACCCTCAAAAAATCAGCTATAAATCGAAATCGATAAATAATAATTACAACGCCTCGTCGGTCTCTGTATATAAATCTAATAAGCCGTCTGGCAAGGCAACTTGAACCTGCTTTTTTGCATGGTCAACACCTTTCAAACTTTCTTCATGCAAAGGAATATAGGCTTCATTGCCTTTATATAAAATAGTGACCATCAATTGATGAGGCTGTTCGATCACTTCTTGTATCTTGCCTAGTTCAACCCCTTTTTCTACCACCATATATCCTAATAAAGAAAGCGGTGAACTTTTGTCTACTAATAACTGAAACTCTGCTTCGGGCAGCCATACTTTTTTGCCAATTAAAATACTGCAGGCTTCTCTTGTGGTAATTCCCTCTACTTGTAAATGGGTTAAACTATCCGTTTTAGCTGATGCCGACTGAATGAAATAAGGAATAAAACTTGCTGCATTTTTTTCAATAAATATGGCATCAATCCCTTTAAAATGAATGGGTGTACCTAATGCATGTTCTAAAATAATATGACCTGTTAGACCATGTGCTGCAACAATTTTCCCGATATGGATATATTCACTCATACACAAATTTACTAAATGATTTGGCGATAAAAAAACCTCCCGAATTTCGGGAGGTTTCAAGCTATTTAATCTTAATTAAGTTGCAGATTACATTAAATTACTCTGCAGCTGGTGTTTCTTCAGCAGCCGCTTCTGCAGCTGGTGCTTCAACTTCAGCAGGTGCTTCTTCCACTGCTACTTCAGCAACGGGTTCTGCAACTGGTTCAGCTACTTTCTTAACTACAGGTACATACACTTTTTTAGCAGCTTGTGCTTTTTTGTGTGCATCTGTTTTAGAAGCAATTGATGTTTCGTGTTCTGCATACCAAGATTCAAACTTAGTCATTGCAGTCGCATCATCAAATAAACCTAATTTAACTCCACGTAATAAGTGTTTTAAATAAAGTACTCCTTTGAAAGATAAAATTCTGCGAACGGTGTCAGTAGGTTGAGCACCTTTGTTTAACCACTCTAAAGACTTTTGACGATCTAAACTGATTGTCGCTGGAACTG
>CALPLN020000009.1 GCA_943324415.2 Sediminibacterium ginsengisoli
CGATGGCAATTTGCATCACTTGATTAGTGAAAGCAACTACTTCATTGTAGTCATTGAACTTAAATGTTTTCTCTAACTTATTGTTGGATTCAGTCCATGCAGTATTAGTCATTGGTAAGTGGTTTATAGTCAAACTTCATCAGTTCCTCTAATGAAATATAGTCCAAGGTTTTAATATGCGTTGCCTTTAAGATAATGGGAGGTGCCACATTAGCTCGGTATGCATCTATCCATCTTGATACACAAAGGCACCATTTATCCCCTTCCACCAAACCTTTAAAACCCGTTGCTGGATAATCCATAGTCAAGTCGTTGCCCTGACTTTTTGAAAATTGCAAAAACGCATTCGTCACGACTGCGCAAACGGTATGTGTACCTCTATCATTGGCGCCCGTATTGCAACACCCATCTCTGTAAGCGCCTGTCATTGGACTAGTCCCACAAATCATTAAGGGTTCATTGAAGACATTGACTGATTGATGTATTGTAGACATATGAGTGGATTGACTTTGATTAAGATAAAGCTAAATTTTTTAAACTAAAATAAATTAGCGGCAGTTCTGAATGTGTTACAATGGGCCTGTAGAATATCATTGATATCTGGTGAATAACCCCCACCCATCGCAATGGCTACTGGGATCTTATGGTCATATGCCATTTTTAAAACCAGCTCATCTCTTTGCTTACATTCTTCTATACTAACATTGAACTTCCCGAATTTATCGGTTGATAAAATATCCACTCCAGAAAGATAAAAAATGAAATCAGGTTGTAAGGTATCCAATAACATCAACAAGGTATTGTCTAAGATTTTTAAATACTCCTTACCTGTAATGCCGTCTGGTAGTGGAATATCTAAATCCGATATTTCTTTATGAAAAGGGTAATTGTTTTTTCCATGCATGCTGAAGGTAAAAACAGGATCTACCCGCTCCATTAGCTTTGCTGTACCATTGCCTTGATGTACATCCAAATCAATCACTAGTATCTTTTTGACTAGTTTTCTGTGAAGTAAGTAATTGGATGCAATGGCCATATCATTTAAAAGACAAAATCCTTCCCCTCTTTCGGCAAATGCATGATGTGTACCGCCTGCTATATTCAGTGCACATCCATGTTCTAAAGCAAATAAGGCGCAATCTATTGTTCCTTGAGTAATGATTAATTCGCGTTCAATCAATGCTGGTGTTTGCGGAAATCCAATCTTTCTTTGCTCTGATGCGCTTAATTGCTGATTGATTAATTTATCATAGTATGCCAGCTCATGTGTTCTTAAGATGTCTACTTTGTCGCATTTATTTGGAACAAATAAATTTTCAGGACTGATCGTTCCCTCATGAAGCAATTGTGCTGGGATAAGCTCATACTTTAACATAGGAAAACGATGCCCCTCTGGTAGTGGATGAAAATAAATAGGGCTAAACGCAATTTTTATCATAGGAGATAAAGAAGATATTTTACAAAAACAAATTAAGCATTAAAAAAAACATTGCTTGAATTACGAGTAAACTTGTTGCAAATGTATTCACAGGTATTTTTTTAAGGTACATTTTAACACTTAATAGAATCGCACTGATCATAAACCAGCATACATAATTGAATAAAGGGATACGCCCATTGTTCCATGACCAAAACCCTAGTTTCACCGCAACAGGTTCTAATATAAAATCAAAACAAGTCGCAATAGCCGCACCACCTAATATTATAAATAGAGTTGAGATTGGCGCTGTGAGATGGATATTCAACTTCCTTTGAAGTAGATCAACAGATTGGGTAAGTAGCGCACCCGAACAAAATACAATCACAAACCAATTTAAACCTATTAACAATGGGACACCAAAGAGTTTTGGACCAAATATAGGACCATATTGATACTCGCCAAAAAGTAGTCCAGTATTGACACCGATTATTTCTGTTGACATACCGATTACAAAAGCAATCAAGAAAAACAAGATATAGTCTTTGCTTAATTGAATCTGAGTTTTTGCAAGTAATATAAACATAGTCAATAAAACAAGCGGTGTGCTAATGACAAACCAATCTTTAAAAGGGGTAAATAAAATACCTAATAAGCCTGTAATATGAAATAGTAAGGCTAAATAAAGTGGGCTATATTTTTTTATATAAGGCATTGTGCTATTAAGAATGAGCTTTGTATTTGTCTTGAATTAAATTGGATACGATTGCCGCACTTGATAAACAAAGCGGTATGCCTCCTCCGGGATGTACACTTCCGCCAACAAAGTAGAGGCCGCTAATTGACTTGCTGTAATTAGGATGTCGCATAAATGCGGCCATCTTGCTATTGGAACTAGTGCCATAAAGTGACCCCATATAAGAAGCTGTTTTTGATTCAATGGTCACAGGTGATAAGACCTCTGACACTTCTATATAAGTTTCAATTGTATCGCCTAATATTTTGTTCAATTTTTTGATAATGGCTTCTTTGTAAAACTGCTCTAAAATGGTCCAATCCTGGCCAGTATTTGCTGGCACGTTCACCATCACAAACCAGTTTTCTTTTCCTAAGGGTGCATGTTTGCCTGGCTCTAATTTGTTGGTGATATTCACATACACTGTTGGATCGTTAAATGGTAGTCCTGTATTAAAGATGGCATCAAATTCAGCTTTATAATCTGTACTAAAAAAGATGTTGTGCAAGTTTAATGTTGGGAAGGTTTTATTCATCCCCCAATAAAAAATAAAAGCACTGCTACTTCTTTCTTGTTTTTTTACTTTAGCTGCCTTATTTGAATCGTTCAATAAATTATTATACGTAAAGTAGACATCCATATTGCTGACTACAATTGCCGCATCCTGTTGTTCATTTTCAACCATTACACCCTTCACTTGGTTATTTTCTGTGACGATTTGTTGAACGGACTTTCCAAATGTAAATTGAACACCTAATTTAACTGATAAACGATACAGGGCATTGGTAATACTTATCATTCCTCCTTTAGGATAAAAGGCGCCTTCATTGTGTTCTAGATGGGAGATTAAAGATAACATGGCAGGTGCCTTGTAAGGGTTACTGCCATTGTATGTGGCGAATCTATTAAACAACTGGACTAGTTTTGGCGACTTAAATGCAGCTTCATTATAATCGTTTAAAGATTGCACTAAATAGGCCAATTTTAACTTGCCGATAGCTTGTATGATGGGCGCAGAAAAAAGCGTTTTTATAGCGTGTAAAGAATGGCGCAAAAAAATGAGGCCGATATGATTGTATGCGGCAGATGCATTGTGTAAATATTGATGTAGATTTTTAGCAGGTTCATTCGTTTTCTTCTGTAACTCTGCTGCAAAAGCGTCTTTGTTAGTGAAAGCTTGAATGCAAACTCCATCATCATAAAAATAATGACATGCCACTTCGAGTTTTTTATACTCAAAATAAGGAGCGATAGGTTCTTTTGCTAAAGCGAAAAGATCTTCTATTAAATACGGACAGGTAAATAAACTTGGTCCGGCATCGAATCTGTATCCATTGGATTCAAAATGACTCAATTTCCCTCCTGGGTAATCGTTTTTTTCAAAAACCTGTACAGTATATCCAAGCAGGTTGAGCCTGATGGCAGTTGCCATGCCACCCACTCCCGCGCCAATGATGATTGCTTTTTTAGAAGACACTTAGGATGTATATTTCAGAGGAATTAGTTTGATAATACCTAGCTTATCAAAAAGTTTGATAATAGGATACACTGGATCAATTTCCCACCACTTAGCTGCAAAATTAGGTCTTGCGCCAGCATGATGATGGTTGTTCTGAAACAATTCTCCCAACATTAGGAAGTCTACAATCAATGTATTTTTTGAATGGTCTTTTTCACCTGGGAAGTTACGATACCCATACTTATGACCAGCCCAGTTCACTACGGCTCCTTGTATAGGCCCAATTAAAAAGTGGATAGGCAATAACAAGTACATCCACCATGAAGTAGCAAAGAAGATATAAAACGAAATGTACAATCCTGCAAATAACAACCTTACAGCGATATGGTCTGCTACTTTGTCTATTTTTTCATAGACAGGAAAGTTTTTATCGAATCGCTTTTCTATTTCTAAAGTCCCATGTAAAACACCATGGTACACTCTTTTTGTATGCATCATCATCGTGAATACCTCTTTGAAAAAATGAGGTGTATGCGGATCTTTTTCTGTATCACTATATGCATGGTGCATACGGTGCAAGATTGCATAGGCGCGCGCGTTTAAATAGGAAGTGCCTTGTGTTACCCAAGTAAATACATAAAAGTACTTCTCCCAAAAAGGAGACATACTAAACATTTTGTGTGCCGCATAACGATGTAGGTAAAAAGTCTGGCCAAATAAAGAAAGATACCAATGTAATAAAAGAAAAATCAAAACAGCCATTGTAAAAATTTAGGTATAAAACTAAACTACTTCGCTTATATTCTGATAATATGTTTAACGAAAATTGGGTTTCTTTCCCATATAAGGTTAAAATCGGTATACCATCGCTACTGTAGCAGTTTGATTCATCCGATTTGGCGTATCGTATCTATAAAGAGCATCCTTAGATTGGTACCTTTTATACTCTGCTCTCCATAACAGTTTTGGGCTTAGCTGAAAATCATAATTTATAGAGGCCCCCAAGGTTTGGTAGCCATTGGGTGTACCGGTCTGGATAACAACCTGTTTTGCATCTTTATAAAATTCAATTCTGCCTGCTATCTTATTTTTTGAGTTTAAATGTACCCTAGAAACGAGGATGGGCGTGTACCAAACTACAGGTTTTAAACTCGCTATTTTTTCTGTACCAATATCGAATCCAAGTATAAAAGACACGCTAGTAGAAGCGTCATAGATCGCATAGAGATTATGAAACACCCTAAGTGATTTTACACTATCTGGCTTTGCAGTACCTACGAAATTACTGTAGTTAAGCGTAAGGGTGCTATTGGGTTTATAGTTTACTTGTAGTCCAAAACTAGGTTTTGTATACAATGGAGATAGTGCAATTTTCTGCCAACCGTTTAATACATGAAAAGCAAAAAATAAATTTTGTTTACGATTGGTATAATTCAATTTAATTCCGGTTTCATAATAAGGTGAATTTTCTGCTAAAATACTTCTTGTTAAATTCCAACAGTCACTGCCTATAGCACTTTCAAAGCCAATATGAGAAGGCATCACACCTGCATCCAACCAGAGTTGATGTTTACGTAGTAATTTGAATCCTAGATTCGCCTCAAAAATGGGCCTTGCCCAATTGGGTTCACTGCTTAAATTATAGGTTGCATAATTACCTGTCATCAATGCTAGGTTGGATCTGAATTGACTGTTTTGATAATTGGCTTTTATAAAAGCAAGATTTACATTGAATTGATTGTGCTTTTTGTAATTGTAATTAAAGTCTGGTTTTTCAAAACGACTTGGATTTGAAAAATCATAACTATAATACAATTCAGTATATCCAGAAAAATTGATTTTAGCTGCGCTATCTTTTTGCGCAATCGAGCTATAGGAGATAAAAAGTAAAACAAAAAAAGTAAAATTGGTTACTGTAGTGTTCAAAAGTTAAGATTAGGGGCTAAAATTAATACTTTTACTTTTAATAATGCTTAGCTTTAATTCAACATATTGTCTTATTTTCAATTATAATAATACACTATGGAAGTACATCATCACTCGCATAAACCAAAGAATTGGAAGGAATACATTACTGAATTCTTAATGTTGTTTACTGCAGTTACACTTGGATTTTTTGCAGAGAATTTTAGAGAACATCAAGTGATGGAACATAGGGTTGAGCAAAATAAAATTGCGATTCTAAAAGACCTTCAAACAGACTCTGCAGAAATAGCAAAAGTATATGCCAATGAAGAAAGATGTATTGCTACATTTAATAAGATCAACCAACTACTCTATTTAGCAAAAACTAAAAAAATAAGTCAGTCACAACTGATAGATTCTATTAAAGTCACCCCCGATTTTTATGCAATGACTACAACGCTATACATGAACAATAGTTCATTTAAAAATATGCAGTCAAGCGGTTTACTTAGTTATTTAGAAGATGGCGCCCTTAAGGACAATTTGGCAGCATATTACGAAGTAGAATTTAAAGCAGTTGAAGCTGGAAACGAATTTTTTGATCAAGTAGGTATTGTGTTCAATAACTATTTACCATTAGGAGTGGGAAATGTAATCAGAGAGAAAATGCAGTTTTCAAAAGACTATGTATTGAATACGCCAGATGGATATATGGATTTTATGTTAAGCTTAGATAAAACAAAAAATATATTGGCATCCGATGAATTTATTTACGAAGTGCAAAAATATTATAACTATATTTTTATTTATCAGACTAATTTAAGATTAACTAAAAAAAGAAATGATATTTTAATCAAATTGTTAAAGTCAGAGATACACTAATTCACTGTAGCTATTGAATAATAAGGGTGTACGTTTTATCGACAATGTCTTGCTAGGATTCTTTTATTTTCTGCTCGAACTAATTCGTGCTTTTTCATTGACCAGATTTGATCACGTGCATACTTGCCTACTGCATCCAGATCTACGATTGGCATTGGATAGGTTTTCCCAAGTGCTAATTCATAAAAAGCTTGGTCCATCAAACTCATCTTGGACGGCTCATGGATCAAGGAACTTGGAAGATTCGAAAGCTCAGGCACCCATTTTTTGATGAATACCCCTTCTGGGTCATGCTCTATACTTTGTTTGATTGGATTGTAAATACGAATGGTATTCATCCCTGTAGTTCCTGCTTGCATTTGAAACTGCGGATAATGAATACCTGGTTCGTAATCCAAAAACAAATTGGCTAAATGGTATACGCCGTTTCTCCAATCTTGGAATAAATGATGACAAAAGAAACTGACTAACATGGCACGCATTCTAAAATTGATCCATCCTGTTGCTTCAAGACAACGCATACATGCATCTATAAGCGGGAAGCCGGTTTGTCCTTTTTTCCATGCTTCAATCAACTGCTCATTTTTTGTATGTGCTAACAATGCATAGCCTGCATTTAAACATTGTACTTCATAACTGCATTCCATTTCAAATTTTTGCATAAAATGACAATGCCATTTTAGCCTAGTCAGCATGCTTGTATAAGGCCGTTTATTTGTTAAAGATTTTGAGCTTTGATAAATAAACTGATAGGCTTGTTTAACCGAAAGATTTCCCCAGCTTAAGTAGGGAGAAATTCTTGCGCAACTTATTCTGCTTTCACTGGGCTTACTTATATGTCTGCTATAATTCATTCCCCTTTCAGCTATAAATGTCTTTAGATATTTATAGGCATAGGTTTCACCGGCTGGTTGAAAACTAGAAGGATAGGCTTGGACTTGTGCTAGTAAATCTTGTTGTAGTGGAAAGGGATGCTCGATTTTAGATAAGGATTGTTTGGTAAATTGATTGGGTACAATGGGCTCGTGCATCGTCTGATACCATTGCTTATCCCACCCAGTCCTGTTATTCAGTCCCCTTACAATTCCATCCCGTTGAAATTCTTTCCATTCTATCTTATTTTTTCTGCAATAAGCAGCAATTGATAAATCCCGATCATAGGTTTTTTGAATGCCCGACTCTTGGTAGCTAAAAATATGCACTACTTCATATTGGCTAGCGATAAATGCAACCACCTCTGTCACCTCGGCTTGACAGATAACAACAGACCGATCATAGGGTGCTAAGCGTTTATTTAAATCTAGTAATGAATGGTATTGAAATTGCAAATGTCTTACACTCGTATCCGGATAATGCATCATAGATGGTTCAAAAACATAGATCAACAAATACGGTATGCCTTCTTTTTCGGCAATATGCATAGGTAGATGGTCCTGTGAACGGATATCTCTTTTAATCCAAACGATATTAATAGCCTGCTTCAAAATTAATTCATGTCCTTAAAACCCACTTGAAAATCAACCATCATTAAATTGTCTACTTTTACAAACAACAAACTTGGCCTTTCTATCTTATAGTCCTCTAATAAAACAGGAAGTCGACCAGAATATATCCATCTATTATTGACTTTCTCCATTTTTACTTTGGTTTCAATCATACGCTCTATGCCATGAAACTGGAGTTTGCCTTTTACAACAATCCCATCGGGCGTATATTGTACACTTGTGCTACTAAATAAAATTCTAGGATACGTTAATCCATCCAATACCTCTAACATATGACTATCTCTACTTGATAATCCACTATTAAAGGTCGCGACATTCACAACGATAGAAATTTGTTCAATTTCTTTTTTTTGTTCATTCCATTTAGTAGCCACTTTCAATTCTTTGCTAACCCCCTCCCAGCTATGTAGTTTGTGTCGCATCGTATATCGAACCGACGAAACACTTGTTTCATAATTTGGATTTTGAAAGAACATTGAAATAAGGAAGGATAGTAGGACCTGTAATAACATAATTTAAAATTTAATCACCACCATGGCCGCTGCTAAGCTAAAAAAGCTCGTGTACGCTGCTGCGCGATGATATGGTTTTAAGGAATAATTTTTATCTATTTGAGTGGCTAAAATATTGGTTGCAAGCATTCCTGAAAGATGCGCGACTGCCAACCATTTATGCAATCTGATAGAGGTTAATTTTTTATCTCTTTTAAAAGAAGAAGGTGGCGTGAATAGACCATTGATTGCAGTAAATCCATAGGAAAGATTTACAGCCATCCCTAACTTTTCATGCGTCTCTTTTAATTGATATGAACCATTGTATAGTTGACTTCCTACAATACCCTGTGCAATCATCCCACCCAAAGTAACAAAGCCACCTATCTGATGCAATTGCAACATTTTTCTTCTTATTTTCAAATCAATCTTTCTTTTTTCGATTAGATCCTGGGTGCCCCCGTACCTATTCTTAAAAATCCCTTTGCTCCCCCAGATGAATTGTTGCGTAAATAACATTTTTGATGGCGCAAGTAGTTGATTGTCAATTTTCTCATCCACTAATAATGTTTGTAAGAGTGAATCATTTTGCCCATAAACTGTAGGTAGACATCCTATGCACAATAACACAAAATAACCTTTAAGCAAAAGTCGATATTTTAAATTCTTACACATAAAAAGGATTTTTTGTAGGATTACTAAACGATTCAGTAAACAAAATTAACTTATCCAATGTTTATTAGTAAATTTATTATCATGGAAAGAAAAGATTTTATAGAACAAGTTGGCCTGAGTGCTGCTTCTGTATTGATTTTTGGTTGCATGCAATCTTGCTCCAAATCAGATAGCCCTGCTCCATCACAACCAACTGGAACGAATAATAACAACACGGTCAAGACCATTGATTTTACAATCAATATTACAATCAGTCCCTATACTAATTTAAACACTGCCGGAGGTTTCTACATTGACAGAACCAATAGTATCATCATTGCGAGAACGCTTACCAATGAATTTTTAGCGGTTAGTGCTGTATGTACCCACCAACAGGTTATCTTAGATTTTGAAGCAAGTAACAATCGCTTTTATTGTTCTGGCCATGGTTCTACTTTCAGCACAACGGGAGCCGTGACGAACGGACCAGCTGCTGCACCATTAAAGCAATACAAAACTGCCTTATCTGGTAACCTTCTTAGGGTCTACTCCTAGTCTTATAAGATACCAGTCGTCTTTAAAAAATAAACTTAGTACTCAAGAAATTTGAATGCTGAGAGGAAACAATATCATTGATAATATGCTTGTTCTCCTCGGTTAATTTTGCGGCTACCAACGATCTTATGGAAAAAGACCTGAGTGCGTCTACCACAGATAAAGTACCTTCTGCACTATCTTTCCTGCCAGTGAAAGGAAAACTATCTGGTCCTCTTTGACATTGACAATTGATATTCACTCTACTTACTTGATTTACCAACGGGTCGATCAAACTAGCCAGCTCAGATTTATTTTTTGAGAACAAACTAACCTGTTGGCCATGTGTTGATTCAATAATATATTGTATTGGCTCTTCTATGTCTTCGAATGGAATCACAGGAATGATTGGACCAAACTGCTCTTCGGTATAAATTTTCATCTTGTGGTTGACTGGGAACAAAATAGCTGGATAAAAGAACGTTTCTTTAATCGTTCCTCCATTTTCATTCATCACATTTGCACCATGCTGTTTTGCATCCTCTATTAAATCCTTTAAATAAGCTGGCTTACCTGGTTCAGGAAGTGGCGTTAAAGTCACACCTTTCTCCCATGGCAATCCAAATTGTAATTTTGCAACCTGCTCTTTCAATAATTCAATAAACTCGTTGGCAATAGATTGATGTACAAATATTGTTTTCAATGCGGTACACCTTTGTCCATTGAATGAGAGTGATCCTAGTACAGTTTCTTGAACTGCTAATTTGATATCAGCATCCTTGGTGACTATCGCTGCGTTTTTTGCATCTAATCCTAAAATAGCCCTTAATCTGTTGACTTTTGGGTGTAATTTTTTTAATTGATTCGCCACTTTACTAGAACCAATCAATGTCAATACGTTGATTTTACCCGACTCCATCAATGGTGGTATAATCACGTTTCCTCTTCCATATATGGTATTCACCACTCCTTTAGGGAAACAAGATTTAAATGCTTCTAACATAGGGAAATGCAATAAGGTACCATGTTTTGGCGCCTTAAACAATAAGGTATTACCCATGATGATTGCAGGGATCAAGGTCGTAAAGGTTTCATTCAAAGGATAGTTAAAAGGTCCCATGCACAAAACAACTCCCAATGGTGATCTTCTAATTTGTGCTACAATCCCTTGTTCGATGGTAAACCTAGATGAGTCTCTATCAATATCCTTTAATGCCTCGATCGTCGCATAAATGTATTCAACAGTTCTGTCAAACTCTTTTTCAGAGTCGGCATAGGTTTTACCAATCTCCCACATAATCAATTTCACCACAATTTCTTTTTGTGCTAACATCTTTGTGATAAAGTGCTCGACACAATGTATTCTTTGTGTCACAGACATGGTTGGCCACTCGCCTCTTCCATCATTGTAGGCATTACATGCTGCGTCTAATGCTATTTTAGCTTCCTTCTCTGTACAGATTGGATAAGATCCAATTTTAATCCGCTTGACCCCTTCTGCCGTATGCATGCAGATGGGCGAAAAAACTTCGTGCGTTGGTCCATCCCAAGTAACTAACTCACCATCAGATAGATAGGTTCTTTGCTCGATCAATTCTGGCAACGCAAATGCTTCAGGTATTGCTTGTTGTTCTATAATTAAATGATCAAGTTGTTCTTGAAATGTCATAATGTTTCTTTTTATATAATGTATAACAAAAATTCCTACTGATTGTTGGATGGTCCAGCTGATTGTTGGATAGGTCTACTTTGCTCCAATGAATTTCACTTACTGGTCTCTTTTATGATGGATATACCTGAATCGGTATAAGAAGAAAGAAGCGATCGCAAATAAAAATCCAATTAGAATAATCACGTAGTTCATTGGCTTTTCAATGGTTAAAGACATTCTAAGCAAAATCGTTGTGATGATAAAACTGGCGTTTCTAAAAATAATAAAAAAGGAAGAATGGAAAGTAAATGAGATGATGAGTAGCAATACATCTACAAAGATCATGATAGAGAAAAAATCTTCGTAAAATACCGTGTTGGGATTGGGATAATGGTCATTCACCCTTAAGGCTTCAATCATATCTACAGACCAACTAAATAAACTTGTAATACTTAAGATTAATAAAACAACTATCATACTTAAGGAGACCAGTTTTTTGATATTGATGAATTTGTTTAATTCTTTTACGCCTTCGGTATGATTGTTAATATGATAAATCTTATAATATAAAATTGTCAAACCCAGCATGACGATAGATGCACCAAGATCATACAGCAAACTAATGAAAGCAGGGTTTTGAAAATGGATAGGTTCTTGTAAATTAAAATCTGCAATATCATGAAAAAAGCTTCTTAATGTAATCAGTGTGATGACCTCGAATTGCTTGCCTATAAACTCTGAGATTGAATTGGGAATAATAATTACCAATAGAAAAACTTCATAAAACAGGATAAAACTAAAGGGAGTGTAAATTGCTTTTAAGTAGCTATGTTGAAGGTGCTGGAAGTAGGCAAAATGATTGCCTAGGAAGATAATAATAAGATGGAGTATAAAAGAAAAAACGGCCGCTCTCAGTAGTAGCAGCTCGATTTTTCTAATCACTTTAGCGCTAAAGAATGAATCAAAGTTATTACTTGCTATTTGTAAAAACTTATTCATAAATTAATTATTTATAACCTTTAAATTTATTAAGGGACAATACAAATCCAACGCCGAACAATAAGGTTACGAAAGCTGCAAAATAGGGTATGAAATCAATCATTTTTTGTGTTTATTAGTTTTAAATAAATCGCAAATCCTAAGATAGAAGGCACCCATAGTCCAATAAAAATTGCTGATTCTTTTTCTCCTTTAAACCATAATAGTTCTGAGAAAATTAAAGAAGAGAATGCTGCAATGAGCATTAGAATATCTGAAGTTGTAAGTTTTTTTAGCATACTTAATTTGTGATTGTATCTAAATATACGCTTAAATAGGCCTAAGTAGTTCATTAAAAATATATTTACAACTACTTGCTTGACTGTCAAGCTTCTAACTTGTTCTTTTAATTGTTTAACATTTTAACATAAACAATTTACTAAACACGATGTTATAGTATCAAACAATATAAAATGAAAATCAAAAACTTATTCCTAGCACTGGTTGCAATCGTTGCTAGCACAATCACAGTAAACGCTCAAAAAACAATTGTAGATGTTGCTGTAGGATCAAAAGACCATACCACTTTAGTAGCTGCTGTAAAAGCTGCTGACTTAGTGGCTACCTTACAAAGCGCAGGACCTTTCACGGTATTTGCACCAACAAACGCTGCATTTGCAAAACTTCCAGCTGGTACAGTAGAATACCTACTTAAAGCAGAAAACAAAGCAACTTTAGCTAAAATCTTAACTTACCATGTAATAGCAGGAAGTTTTAACGCTACAGCTGTTGTTAAAGCAATTAAAGACGGTGGTGGTTCTGTAACGTTAAAAACTGTTAGTGGCGGTAACTTAGTTGCTTCTATTAAAGAAGGTAAAGTCATCTTAACAGATGAGAAAGGCGCGATCTCTACTGTAGTTGCTACAGACTTAGCTGCAAACAATGGCTTGATTCACGTGGTGGATGCAGTTGTATTGCCAAAATAGTTTCGAAATAATTTGATGTTTGTAAGCATCAGTTAATAAAAAAAGGGTTTGCGATTTAATCATCGTGAACCCTTTTTTGTTTTATGTGTAAAAGAAGATAGTACTACTACCCTAAAAATAAAACACAACTCCCCCAAGCGGTTAAATTGAATAGGATAGTAGTAATGCGTTTAGATAATAATTTATTTTTATATGAATAATTAGAAGCATGCAATTTAGATGTGTTAGTTTGTTTTATACTTGTTTTCCTAGTACATTTCAGTACAAATGATTTTAAGAAATTGCAGCTTGCAATAAAAGAATAATTATATTTATCAATGCCTAAGTCGATACAAATAAGTGAAGAGGAAAGAAATTTTATAAAAAAATCAATTGATGAAAAGTTTGAGTTAAAAATTAATTCAGCAAATGATTGCGAAATACTTTCAAACCTAATATACAAGGAGTTGAACGTACTAATTAGTTACAACACGATTAGACGGTTTTTTAAAATTTTACCCAATTCAAATTTCCCAAGTTTATACACCGTCAACATTATATCCAGAATCATTGGGTTTAAAGACTTTATTGCGCTAAGGGCATTTAGATTGAATTTAAATAGAGATTTTATTCACGAAAATTTACATTTATTTACGATTCAAGCAGAAATTGATGACAATATTTTAAATGAAATTTTACCGCTACTCAATGAAGCGCATTGGGAGAACATCTATCAGATAAGGTCTCTGATTGAATTATTGATTGAAAAAGATAAAATTGAATTGATTGATCCGCTTTTTAATAAAGAGATTCAAGATCATGATTGGGAATTGATGTATAAATATTATGTCGCTTTCCAACCAATTCATAAGGCCGCAAAATTAAACAATAGAAAGGTCATTGACTTTATAAAAGGTCATATAAACAAATCCAAAATTGTACAACAAGTATTACTTCAATTATACGTAGAGGAAGATTGTTTAGTGGGGTACTATGGCGAATGGGTTAACGCCTGTTCCACCTATCTATGTATTGATACAGAAATATTTTGTACTTGTATGCAATTACAATATCAATATATCAAAAATGATATTGAGGCCAGCAAGTTACTTTTAAATAAATTAAACGATAAGGTTGCTCATTACACACATAAAATTCATCCTATCATAGTAGGAAGAATTGCAGCTTGGAATTTTATTATCAACAACAATGGTGCTTATATAGAAAAGTATATGGTCAATACTAGTTCGGATACCCATGAACAGATATCAACATTGATCTTTTTTTATAGATTGGTGTGCCTATACGGAACAAAGCAACAATTTATTAAGTTTGATTATATCACACTTCTGCAAACCGACACCCTTCAATATGTTAATTTGCCTTTTAATATAAAAACAGAATTGTCGATGTACTATTTAATGCTAACTAAATATTATGTAGAAACGGATAAAAAAGACAAGGCATTGACAACGATTCAAAAAATAGATACCCGTTATCAATTCACTTGTACGGCTGATTTCTTTATCAAAGAATACAAATTATTGAATCACGCCTAATTCCTTACCCACTTCTACGAATGCTGCTATTGCTTGATCCAAATGTGCCCTGGTGTGCGCTGCAGATATTTGTACACGGATTCTTGCTTGACCCTTTGCCACCACTGGATAGTAAAATCCGATGACATAAATGCCCTTCTCTAATAATTTTTCCGCCATTTGCTGAGATATCACTGCATCATATAACATAATTGGGATGATAGGATGTGTTCCTGGCTTAATGTCAAATCCTGCTGCAGTAATTTTTTCTCTAAAATAAGTGGTATTGGCTTCTAAGACATCTCTAAGTTCAGTGGTTTGTGATAATAGATCAAAAACCGCAATAGATGCTCCAGTAATAGATGGAGCCAATGTGTTTGAAAATAAATAGGGTCTTGAACGTTGCCTTAATAAGTCGATAATTTCTTTTTTACCTGATGTAAATCCACCTGACGCACCACCCAATGCTTTTCCTAAAGTGCCTGTTATAATATCTACCTTTCCCATCACACCTTTTAATTCATGTACGCCTCTTCCTGTTTTACCTAAAAATCCTGTTGAATGGCATTCATCCGTCATTACCAATGCTTCATATTTTTCGGCTAGTTCAACAATTTTATCCAATTGTGCAATGGTGCCATCCATAGAAAATGCGCCATCAGTCACGATGATTTTTTGAACCGCTCCTGCTGCTATCGCTTCTTTTAATTTTGCTTCTAAGTCCTCCATAGAATTGTGCTCATATCGATACCTCATGGACTTTGTAAGTCTTACGCCATCAATGATAGACGCATGATTTAAGGAATCAGATATGATCGCATCTTTTTCGCCAAACAACGGTTCAAACACCCCACCATTTGCATCAAATGCTGCTGCATATAAAATGGTGTCTTCTGTTCCTAAGAAAGTAGAAATTTTTTCTTCTAATGTTTTATGAATATCCTGTGTGCCACAAATAAAACGCACCGATGACAAACCAAATCCATGTGTATCAATCGCCGACTTCGCAGCTTCAATGACTTTTGGATGAGAAGATAAACCCAGATAATTATTGGCGCAAAAATTTAAGACTTGTTGTCCACCTTGTATTGTGATTTCAGCTCCTTGAGGTGAAGTAATGATTCTTTCTTTTTTATACAATCCCGCTGCTTTAATCGCTTCTATTTCTTTTTCCAAAAATGGCTTGAATTGATCGTACATATAATTTATTTATTCTTGTTGTAATTAAAATATTGTGGCAGATTGTCTACAATAGCTGCTGTCATTGCCTTTAAATCGAATTGAGGTTGCCAGTTCCAATCTTTCTTGGCGTTACTATCATCGATACTTCTTGGCCAACCATCTGCAATTTGCTGTCTAAAATCTGGTTGATATTCAATTTCGAAATTAGGATAATAGGATAATAAGCTTTGATAAATTTCGTCTGGAGAAAAACTCATTCCAGAAACATTATAGCTTGTTCGAATACTTATATTTTCCTTTGGCGCTTCCATTAATTGTAAGGTGGCATGAATGGCGTCATCCATATACATCATTGGCAAATAGGAATGCGCAGTTAAGAAACAAGTAAATTTTTCTTCCTTAATTGCTTTATGGTATATATCCACTGCATAATCGGTTGTTCCACCGCCTGCTAAAGATTTATATCCAATTAATCCAGGGTACCTAAGACTTCTTACATCTACCCCATATTTGTTAAAATAATATTCACACCAATGTTCACCTGCTAACTTGGAAATACCATACACCGTATTGGGATCCTTAAAAGCTTGTTGTGGTGTATTGTCTTTATCCGAATGAGGACCAAACACTGCAATGGAACTTGGCCAAAATACCTTTTCAATTTTATGCTCTCTTGCAACCTCTAGTACATTTAGTAAGCCTCCCATATTCAAATCCCAAGCTTGTACCGGATTTTTTTCACCTAAAGCCGATAAAATGGCTGCTAAATGATAGATCTGCGTCACGCCCTCTTTTGTCACTATGAATTCTAAGGCGGCCTTATCCATTACATTCAAAGCATAGAAAGTACAGTAATCAAACTTAGTTTTTACCGCATCTTGAAAATCAGATGCGATGATATGATCCTTCCCGTATTTATCTGCCAACGCTTTTGTAAGTTCTGTACCCAATTGTCCACCCGCACCAATGACTAAAATCTTGCCCATTAAACTAATGTTTGTTTGCATGTGTGAAATTAGCTTATTCCCTTAAAAACTCAAATTTAAAGTGCTAAAAACATTAAAAAAACTACTTGCTAGGACTAGTTAAACAGACCAACTAATTTATCTGTCACGCGATGACTGATATTCGTGGTAATGGTGAACTCAAATGTATGTGGCCTTAAACTCGACAAAGCCATATTCGATTGGTAAATATCATAACTCAATCCAAATTTATATTTTTTATACATCAAGCCCACATAGGGAATAGTGGCATCCTTGGTTCTATAAAAACAGCCAAAATAAAACCTATCTGTATTTTCTCCAGGCGTGTTCATAGGGACACTCAATAAAGCACCTACATAAAAGAATTCGCTTTCAAATCTGTTTTGATAATCTGCATGAAACACAATAGTATGGTCCTCCCAAATTCTTTTTTCGATATTGATTTGTCCTAATGTTTGATAAGATTGATCAAATTTTTCAAGCGCCTGTTGTGTAGCACTTCTATTGATATAAAATAAACTTCCGCCCAATTGAAAAAATGTCTGTTCATTAGATAAAGTATACAACAAGCCAACATTGGAAGAAAACTTACTCGGATACGCATTGATCGCCTCTAAACTACTTGTATTGAATAATCTGCCTGAATTATACTGATCTCCAAAAGTAAGTTTAGATGCATCAATCGTTCTGGTGATTAAGGTGGAACTAATACCCAATGCAATACTGCTTGCTTTATCTTCGTCTAGAAAAATTCGATTGGCGAGACTAAGTGTAACCGCGTTGGTTTGTAAAACACCATCTAACACTTGTTCTGACACGGCTTGTACCCCTAGTCCAAAGAGATTGTTTTTGTCATAACTATTCTTACGCAACAAAGCCACATCGGCAGCTAGTCCGATTGTCCTATACGCATTTCCTACTCCTTCGAACTGTGTTCTAAATATGGTTTGTACTTTATTGTTGACTCCAAAACCAGAATTGGCAGGATTGAAAAAATTGTTAAGATTAAAATTTTGTGAGGAATAGTGTGTTTGCGCGCAGAGATACTGCGACGAACACAAAAAGATAGATCCTAATATAATTTTTAAAAGTGAATTCATTTAACGTAATAAAAGAAAAGAGCCGGTTTTTGTAATGTGTTCATCTTTGTACGTAACATAATCAATCAAATAAGTATACGCATCCATTTCTTGATCGATCCCATTGAATTTGCCATCCCAGCTATCCGTCAAACGATTTGTTTGAAAAATAATTTTACCGAACCGATTAAAAATTCTGAAATAGTTAAATGTTTTTAGCCCAGCGCCATATTCAATTTTTAATACATCATTGAGCTGATCTCTATTGGGCGTAAACGCTTTAGGAATTGACACTACAATAGCACTAGACACATCTATAGTATAGATATCGTTGATGAAACATTCGGTTACCGGGTCTGTTCTTCTTAAAATATATTGAATTGAACTATTGGCTTTGAATAAAGGATTGGGTATAAATGGATTGGATAGATTGAAGGAAGGCGTCCATTTGTAATTACTATAGCCCGAATCTATTTTTTGTGGATTCAATAAGGTATCCTGATCAGCTAGTACAAATAGCGTGAACTTAGAGGGGGGCAATGGAGCTATGACTTTAACCGAATCTCCTTTTAAATCATATTCATATTTTGGACAATAATCATTTTTGACAGACAATTTTATCAGATAGCTTCCTGCTTTATCATAAGTATGGGTAAGGGGTTGGGCTTGGTTGAATGTTTTGCCGTCGCCAAAATCCCATGTTAAATGTACATTGTTCTGGTCTGTTGCATTTGTGTTGATAGCTAGATTTCCATTTATGCAACTATATAAATTATACCCTAAAGTATATACGGGGATATTTAATGCTTTAATAAAAACAGGATCCGACTTTAATGAATTGCAATACCCGTCATGCACCATTAATTTAAAATTGCCATTTTGCGAAGTAACCAAACTGTCTATTAAGTTGGTCGTTTTTGTGACAGCGTCATTCAAGTACCAAGTGTAGGTTAATCCGCCAGCGCCCAATAATGTAATGGGATCTCCATTACAAATAACAGTATCTTTTGCTTTTAAAATGGCTTCTGGAATAGCACGAACATTAATATTATTTAAGTTATTAAAGACATATTCGCATTGTTTAGGATCAATTAATTTTAAAGAGGTATTTACATTATTTGCTGTTAGCCCATTTAAAATATGTTCGGAAAAATAGGCCGCACTTGGCTTATCCGTAGACCAAACTTGTTTAAACGGCGGCAAGCCTCCTGTGATGTCTGTATTAAAAATTAAGGTATCAAATTTACACACATAATTTTTTGAAAGCAATGTAGTCACATTACTAGGTGGTGGTACAATGACAATATTTTGAATGGTGTCATTGATACAAGTGCCTCCACTATATGCTACTAACTTGATGGAGAAATTCGTTTGATCAGGAAAGCTGTATTTTGAATAGCTATGTTTGTAACTTTTGCCAACCATTGGATTTTCATCTATAGTCGTATCTGTAAGGTCTCTATCAAAGTCCCAGTAGATGACGATTTTTCCAACTGTTCCTATGTCTACAACCGAATTATTCACAATAATAACTTCCTTATTACTACATAAGGCAGTGTCATTTTGAACAATAAATTTTGATTTTGGTATGGATCCATTCACTGTGAAAATACTAGTATCGGCTCCAATACATCCAGCTGTACTAACAATCTCTAGTGATACATTGTAATTGCCTGGAGTTAAATATCGATGCTTTGGATTGGCGACGTTATCTGTATTTGGGAAAGCGGTATTGGCGGCATCTCCAAAATTCCACTTATAACTAAAGCCAGTAGAATTATCGGCTATTTTTGTGGTATCTGTAAATTCTGCAAATTCATCTTCTAAACATATTTCCGGCATAAGAAAGCCAACCTCTGGATTCGGATGACTAGTGATTTCTTTTTCTATCGCATTTTGACAACCATTCTCGGTAATCGTAGTTAGTGTAACAAAATACTTTTTCGCCTCTGTATAACTATGTTTAACCACCAAATTAGAAAGTAAAGTATCTACTTTGGTGCTGTCACCGAAATCCCAAATCCATTTTTGTAAAATCGCATCCCCTATGCTTTGAGAGTCGTCTGTAAAAGTGATTTCTTTGTTTTGACAAGTGATGGAGGAGATATTGAAATTCACTTCTGGCAAATCATCTAAACGAATCGTTTCAGATACCGTATCGCTGATACAGCCTATTTCTGTGATTAAAAAATAATTAACAATATAGGTTCTTGCAGTATCATATTTATATTTAAACTCCACTGGGTAGTCTTTATATATGCCATTTCCTAGATCCCATTTATAGTTGGTAATTTTTTTATCATTTTCATTTACAATAGATGCGTCTTTAAAGCTAACCGAATCAGAGACACAATGACTTGTTATAATGGTGTTGAGCGCCTTAGGTGGTTCTAATACTTCTAAGTCAAAACTAATTTCTTGTTCACCACTACATCCATCTCCAATTGGATTGTTAACAATCACTTCTATCGTATATGTGCCTGCAATTTGATAGGTTAACTCTTGATTTAGTTTATACGTAAAAATAAGTTTCCCATTGACCATGGTAGAGTCGATAGGCTGGGGAGATAAATCATCTACTTGAGGATAAGCAGGAATTTTCCATTTTAGAATATTCGGCTTGTACGGCAAAGTGATAGAAGCAACAAATGGAGACCCTTTACAAGTAACCGCATTGGCATCCACTGAGGTAAACTTATTTGTAATCAATAATTTTTGAAACAAATCTTTCACATTGGTTCCTGCGCTATAACTATAGGACTCTACTTGACCAAAGCCATAACAAAAGGCGTTAAAGCCGCTATCTGATGTAAGTCTTAAACTTAAAAATGCGGTATTGCCAACATTGAGTTTTTCTTGCAAATAAGAATAGTTGCTACTCGCAATTTTGACAAATGTGTTTGTAGGTTTTTGGCCATTGATTTTAAAACTTGCAATGCCTTCGTCTCTTATGATCACATTTACATTCTGATCTGTAATGGCATTTTTAGGTGTTAAAAAAACAGTGACATCATTGATGTTTTGTTCAACCGGATTTAAAATGACCATATCAGGATCGCCAACCGGCAAATCTGCAGATTGCGTAAGTGAAAATTGTGCAACAGCAATTGGCTGATTGGATTTAATTGCAAAAGCTGCCTGGTTGGTATAACTAAATTCTTTAAACTCATTGGCATTCATAGGTACATCTTGTCCATTCACATTCACGTTCGTTCCATCCTCCTTACTCAATACTCGAATGATAAATTTATTTTTTCCACGATACGGGGTGATAAAATAATTTAAACCCCAAGAATTTACAGGATAACATTGTTGGTACAATGGATCTACCGATCCGTTAGCACCAATTGAAAGACTACTACTACCACTGAATACCGCAATTTTTTTACAAACACTCCCATCTACAGACACGGATTCAATGGAGGTGCCGGTTAAGTCTAATGGGTCTTGAAAGGAATAAATGGTTCCGGCTTTTGGCAATTCCACATCATAACTTGTACCTGAAATTTGACCGCTCTTTCTCAGTTGAACTCTTATAACAGTATTGTCTTCCACTGCTACCACACTAAATTGGGATCTCCTAAACTCATTGGCCTCTGCTCCAGTTATTGGCTGTGCAGATTGAGTATAAGTAATGACTTGATACCTTCTTTCTAAAACGGAGACAGGCAGGATGATAGATGCAGCAGAACGAGCGCTGGCATACATATGCGCATAAACAACAATACCAGGTTTGCCTTCATTTACGACTACTTTAATACCTTTATTTAAAACTATTTTTTTATTTGATGCGGGGTCATCTATTGCAGATTCTGCTCCACTTACATAAGTGGTTGCTCTTGGTAAGACAAATTCCTGAGGTGTAAAAGCAATGATATTAAAAGGCAAGGAATCACCATTGATTACAATATGACCACTAGTGTTTTTGTCAGAACTGATATACAATGACAATTCTGCTAAATTACTCGCTCCATTAGGCGCATGTGGTGGAAAAACAACCCAAAACTCTTTTCCTTTATTTGAAAAATCCTGTGCAAAAAGTACAATAGTATGTATTGCACAACAAAGCAGTGTAATTAATAAATAGCGGGGGTTTAACATACTTAAATACACTTAGTGCAAAAGATACTTGTAAAATAAACAATTTATACCCAAAAAAATAGTCTTTTAGAGGATATTGGACAAAAGGCAAGACAAAAAGTTTAATAGTAAAAAAATCTTATAAAAGTCATAACGATGCATAGCGTAAGAATAATTAGGCTAAATTATGATTCTGTTGTAATTTTATGTCCTACATGCAAAAAACGAACTCTGTTGAGAAAAGTCGTCATATGAAAGGGATACAACATATGAAAACCATCAATTTTCGTTTTATTAGTATCCTCTTAATTGCATTTTTACTTCAGCATTTTTCCTTTGCCGCCTTACAAACCGCTTTAGATTTTTCAAATCTAAACTCAGGGACTGTATTGAATAGCTATTTTGAAAAGGGTACAGTCGCCCATCAGAATAATCAATTAGATATTTTCATTATATCTGAATCTGAAGACGAAGATGAAGATGAAGTACATCATGAACCTGTTTATTTGAAAGGATTCATTTCAAATAAAAGCCATTTCAAATCGATTCACTACACAGAGTTTATCAACACCCTTTACTTAAGATTGGCTTCTACTAATCTGCTCAAAGTTGAACTTCCCTTCTTTATACTCTACCATGCTTGGAAGAGTGACTTATCCTAATCTTGTTATTATCTATTGCAATTAATATTGCAAAATAGCTTACAGGCAATTTCTTGTCTGTAATTATCATTTCTTGTATTTACATAACCATTCAAATAAATTTAATGAGAGGAAATTTACTCGTTGCCATTTCGGCGACTATCCTACTTTTTACATCATGTACACAACATGAAGCAGAAAAAGAAAAAGAAGCGACATTTACTGTCACAAGTCCATTACAAATTGATACGACTATTTATAAGGAATATGTGGCGCAAATCCATTCAGCAAACCATATCGAACTTAGATCACAAGAGAAAGGATATCTACAAAAGATATTTGTTGACGAAGGACAATTTGTTAAAAAAGGACAGCTGATGTTCAAGTTGATGCCTGCAATATATGAGGCAGAAGTAGCCAAGGCTAAAGCAGAATTAAACTTTGCTGAGATTGAATATAAAAACACCAAAGGACTAGCAGATAACAAGATTGTTTCGGCTAGTGAACTATCCATGGCAAAAGCTAAGTTAGATAAAGCTAGGGCCGAGTTACAACTAGCACAAGTGCATCTAGACTTTACTGAAATTCGTGCACCATTCGATGGGATTATGGATAAATTCCATACCCGCCTTGGAAGCTTAGTTGACGAAGGAGAGTTATTAACTAGCCTTTCAGACAATAGTAAGATGTGGGTTTATTTTAATGTAGCAGAATCTGAATACTTGGATTATATCCAAAATGTTAAATCTAAAGAAAAGCAAAAAGTATTATTGCAAATGGCTAATAAAGCCCTCTTTGAATCAGCAGGATATGTTGAAACAATAGAAGCCGACTTCAATAATGAAACAGGGAATATTGCATTTAGAGCAGCATTTACTAATCCTAAAAGGATACTTCGTCATGGAGAAACCGGCAATATCATGATGCCGATTCAATTGAAAAAGGCAATTCTTATCCCCCAAAAATCTACGTTTGACGTACTAGATAAAAAATATGTTTACATGGTAGATGAAAAAGGAGTCATTAAATCTAGTCAAATTATTATTGCCCAAGAAATTCCGCATTTCTATATCCTAGCATCAGGTTTAAAATCTACTGATAAAATTCTTTTAGAAGGATTGGGTAAAGTAAAGAGCAACG
>CALPLN020000010.1 GCA_943324415.2 Sediminibacterium ginsengisoli
GTTTTATTAGAAGGACAATTTAAATCTGCATTTGCAGGCCGACTCTCACCATCTTTAATCGACTCTGTTCAACTGGCCACAGGCAAAGCATTTATCACTAGTGGTAAAAAGGCCGCGAAGCAGATTGTACTTTCTGATGCGGATTTGATTACCAATTTCGTAGATGCGCAAAAAGGGCCACTCCCAATGGGTATGATTCCTTACGAGGGCGTGCAATTTGCGAATCCTGTATTTTTTCAAAACGCGATCGCCTATTTGAACGAGCCAGTTAGTTTATTAGAGGCGCGCAAAAAGAACTTGGTATTAAGACGCTTAGATCCAGGGAAAGTGGCAGAAAATAGACTTTGGATTCAACTTGTCTTATTACTTGGTCCATTATTGCTGCTTGGACTAGGCTATTGGGGTGCTTTCTATTACCGCCAATCTCGATTTGCCGAATCTAAATCATAGCTTATCTTTACAGCATGACAACAGATCAAATTGTATACGCTGTTTTTGGAGTAGTGGTCATCACTGCTTTGATTCTTGACTTGGGTTTTTTAAGTAAAAAAAATAAAACCATTACCATCCGTCAAGCGCTTCAACAAACTTTTATTTGGGTGATGTTAGCCTTAGGTTTTTTTGTGTTCATGTGGGTAGAGGAAGGACAAAAATTGGCATTTGAATATCTGAGTGGATACCTAATGGAATGGAGTTTAAGTATTGATAATATTTTTGTTTTCATTTTAATATTTGATTCTTTTAAAGTGAAGGAGCAGCATATCTCAAGGGTATTGTTAATTGGCATATTGGCGGCAATCGTCTTTAGAGTCATCTTTATTACCGTGGGTGTTGCATTGGTAGCTAAGTTTGCTTGGATCTTATATTTGTTCGGAGTGTTCTTATTGTATACTGGATATAAAATGTTTACAGCAGGCGAAGACGAAGCATTTGATCCACATGATTCAAAAATTTATCGTTTCTTGAAAAAGTTTTTACCCATCACTAGTGAAGATGGAGATGGTAAATTCATGATGCGTATTGGCGGAAAGCCAATGTACACAAGTCTTTTTGTGGTAGTGGTATTGTTAGCTGCCATTGATTTAGTATTTGCTTTAGATTCCATCCCTGCAGTCATGGGCATCTCAATGAGCAGTTTAGTGATCTATACTTCTAATATTTTTGCGATACTTGGATTGCGCTCTTTGTTCTTTTTATTAAGAGGCGCAGTCAATCAATTTGAACATTTACAACAAGGTATTGCAATTGTGCTCATTTTTATTGGCGTTAAAATGTTAGGAGAACATTATATCAATATGGTAATGGATAAAAACACGCAAGTGCTTTTATCTTTATTGGTGATTGTGTTTTCAATTACGGGTTCAATATTGTATTCTATCTTTTCAAATCGTCAAAAGAACCTACCAAAGGACTTCAAGGACAATACTATTTAATATATGCAATTCAAGATGAACGGAAAGAAAGTAGCAGCATTCATTGTTGCCATTATAGTGATTGATCAGTTGTTGAAATTCTACATCAAGTTAAATTTCTTTTTAGGCGAAGAACACCAGGTGATTGGGTCTTGGTTCAGATTGCATTTTGTAGAAAACGAGGGGATGGCCTGGGGTCTTAAATTCGGCGGCGAATTTGGAAAAATCGCCTTGACCTTATTTAGACTGGCTGCGGTGATTTGGGGTAGTTTCTTAATCAAAGGATTTATTCAAAAGCAGTACCATACTGGATTCATCATTTGCGCTGCCTTGATTTATGCTGGCGCATTGGGTAATTTAATCGATAGTATGTTCTATGGCTTATTGTTCGAAGCCAGTATTCCTTATACCACTATGGTGGCGCAGTTTTTACCAGAAGGGGGCGGCTATGCCAATTTCTTGCACGGGAAAGTGGTAGATATGTTTTATTTCCCCATCATTACAGACGCACAATTCCCTAGCTGGATGCCCATTTGGGGTGGAGAATCCTTTGAATTCTTCCGTCCAGTATTCAATTTTGCCGATATGGCCATAAGTTCAGGTGTGATTGCATTGTTTATTTTTCAAAGCAAGTTTTTCCCTTCAGAAGAAGCTGCATAATTTCGTTTCCTTTTTTGAGCGCTTATTCGTACCTTCATGACCTAAAAATCAGATAGGACAAGCGTTTTATGAGTAATCAATATCCAGAATTCAGTGGCTTACATTTGCCAACAATAGAGGCAGAAATTTTAGCAGCTTGGAAAAAAGAACAAGCTTTTGAACAATCCGTTCAATTAAGAGAAGGTAAAACACCATTCGTGTTTTATGAAGGTCCTCCAAGCGCCAATGGGATGCCTGGAATCCACCACGTTATTTCTAGAACTTTAAAAGACATGGTATGTCGTTATAAAACCATGCAAGGTTTTCAAGTTAAAAGAAAAGGCGGATGGGATACCCATGGTTTACCAGTAGAGTTAGGAGTTGAAAAAGAACTAGGTATTACTAAAGAGGATATTGGAAAAACAATTACGGTAGAAGCCTACAATCAAAAATGTAGAGAAGCCGTATTGCGCTATAAAAAAGAGTGGGATGACATCACCAATAAAATGGGATATTGGGTTGATCTAGACAATCCTTACATCACATTTGAAAATAATTATATTGAAACTTTGTGGTGGATTTTAAGTACCCTTTACAAAAAAGGATACCTATATCAAAGTGTAAGTATTCAACCTTATTCACCTGCTGCAGGTACCGGATTGAGTTCACATGAGTTGAATCAGCCCGGCACGTACAAAGATGTGAAAGACACATCGGTTGTGGCGATGTTCAAAGCAATTGAATCAAATGAAAGTCAATTTGTTTTTGATGCTGCAGCTGCAAATACATTGACGAAAGAAGTGTATTATATGGCTTGGACCACTACGCCATGGACTTTGCCGTCTAATTTAGGATTGACTGTTGGACCCAATATCGAGTATGCTTTAATTGCTACCTATAATCCGTATACTGCATTACCAGTGAATGTAATTGTTGCGAAAGCCTTGGTATCAAAGTATTTCAAGGAAGAGGGTTTGAGCTTAACAAGTTTCGCTGAAGGCGATAAGCTATTGCCTTGGAAGGAATTGGCTACGTTTAAAGGAAGTCAATTAGACGGATTGCGTTATGAGCAGTTGATGCCATTTGAAGCAAATAACCCTGCCAATATCGAAGGCGATCCATTTAAAATAATCGTTGGAGATTTTGTTACCACAGAAGATGGTACAGGTATCGTGCATACTTCACCAGCCTTTGGAGCAGATGACTATAAAGTAGGACAAAAAAATAATTTAGGGATCCTTACTTTAGTAGATAGAGCAGGAAAATTCATTGATGGAGTGGGAGAGTTCGCTGGAAGATTCGTGAAAAATTATAAAGACGAAAAAGATTTCCAAGATGTGAACGTAGATATCTCTGTGAAATTAAAAAAAGAGAATCGTGCTTTCAAAGTAGAAAAATACGAACACAATTATCCGCATTGTTGGAGAACGGATAAACCCATTTTATATTACCCATTGGATGCATGGTTCATCAAGACGACTGCAGTGAAAGACAGAATGGTGGAGTTGAATAAAACCATCAACTGGAAACCAAAGAGCACGGGAGAAGGTCGCTTTGGCAATTGGTTGGAAAATATGGTGGACTGGAATTTATCAAGAAGTAGATATTGGGGAACACCTTTGCCTATCTGGAGAACTGAGGATGGCACGGAAGAAGTTTGTATTGGTTCGATAGATGAATTGACTGCAGGATTTTTAGCTGCAAAAGAAAAAGGGTTCAACCAAGATGTTCAGTTACAAATAGTAGAAGGAAAACTGGATGTCGATTTACACAAACCATTTGTAGATCAAATTGAAATCTTAAGTCCATCGGGTCAACCAATGAAACGTGTTTCAGACTTAGTGGATGTATGGTTTGATTCGGGCGCCATGCCTTATGCACAATGGCATTATCCATTTGAGAATAAAGATTTAGTTGAAAAAGGATTGGCATTCCCTGCTGATTTTATTGCAGAAGGAGTGGATCAAACAAGAGGATGGTTCTATACATTACACGCTTTAGGTGTATTGTTATTTGATAAAGTTGCTTACAAGGCCGTGGTGAGTAATGGATTGGTATTGGATAAGAACGGCAACAAGATGAGTAAGCGTTTAGGCAATGTGGTGAATCCATTTGAGACATTGGAAACCTATGGCGCCGATGCAACGAGATGGTACTTGGTGACCAATGCATCCCCTTGGGACAATTTAAAATTCGATTTATCAGGTATTCAAGAAGTGCAAAGAAAATTCTTTGGCACATTGTACAATACCTATCAGTTTTTTGTCTTGTATGCGAATGTAGATGGATTCAAATTCGAGCAAGCTTATATCCCAGTGAAAGATCGACCTGAGATTGACCGTTGGGTCATTTCCTCTTTAAATAGTTTAGTACAGACAGTGACAGTGGCGATGGATGATTTTGAGCCAACCATTGCTGGGCGTGCAATTGAGACCTTTGTAGATGAGCATTTGAGTAACTGGTATGTGCGTTTATGTAGAAGAAGATTCTGGAAGGGAACCTATACCGATGATAAAATTGCAGCCTACCAAACATTGTACGAGTGCATTGAAACGATTGCAAGATTGATGGCGCCGATTGCTCCATTCTTCTGTGATCAATTGTTCAGAAATTTAAATGGTTTGACAAAACGTTTTGAAGCAACGACCATTCACCATATTGATTTCCCGAAAGCCGATCCATCTAAAATGGATGCAGCCTTAGAATCAAGAATGCAGTTGGCTCAGGATATTTGTTCTTTGGTATTGTCCATTCGTAAAAAAGTCAATATTAAAGTTCGCCAACCATTACAAAAAATATTGATACCAGTTTTAGACCCAGCGATGAAATTAGCCATTGAGCAAATGGAAGCATTGATTCTAGCCGAGGTAAACGTGAAAGAAATTAATTATATCACAGAGACAGAAGGGGTAATCAGTAAAAAGCTAAAACCTAATTTCAAATTATTGGGTGCAAAATTGGGCACGAAGATGAAACAAGCTTCTGCTGTCATTGCAGCTTTGACTCAAAATGAAATTTCTGAGCTTGAGCGTAATGGGACCCTACACATTCAGGTTGACGGAACTGCTATTCCATTGTTAATCAATGAAGTAGATATTATTGCAGAAGATATTCCTGGATGGAGTGTGGCGGTGAAGGGAAATTTAACGGTGGCATTGGATATTAGCCTTTCTGAAGCCCTATTAAAGGAAGGAAATGCCCGAGAATTGGTAAATAGGGTCCAAAACATCCGAAAAGAGGCCAATTTTGAGCTCACAGACAAGATTTTACTCCAAATTGTGGATAACCCTAATATGAAAGATGCTGTTAATGAATTTTCAGAGTATATTTGCCGCGAAATATTGGCGTCCCAAATCGACTGGGTCTCTAGCCTTGAAGAAGGTGTCGATATCGAAATAAATGATCAAAAACTAAGGATTTTAGTTAGACAAAAAGGATAATTATGGCTACAAAAAAACCAGCACCTAAGAAAGCGGCTCCAGCTAAAAAAGCTGCGCCAGCTAAGAAAGCGGCTCCTGTAAAAAAGGCAGCTCCAGCTAAGAAAGCAGCGCCAGCAAAAAAAGCGGCTCCAGCAAAAAAGGCAGCTCCGGTAAAAAAAGCAGCTCCTGCAAAAAAGGCAGCCCCTGTTAAAAAAGCGGCACCTGTAAAAAAGGCGGCGCCTGTTAAAAAAGCAGCACCTGCTAAAAAAGCAGCTCCAGCAAAAAGCGCAGCGCCTGTTAAAAAAGCGGCTCCTGTTAAAGTGGTTGCAGCTCCAGCTAAGAAAGTAGTAGCTCCTGCAAAAAAAGCAGCTCCTGCAAAACCTGTAGTAGCAGCTAAACCAGTTGCGGCACCTGCAAAAAAAGCAGCTCCTGTAAAAGCACCTGCTAAACCAGTTGCAAAAGCTCCAGTAAAACCAGTTGTGGCTCCAAAGCCAGTAGAGAAATATGTACCTCCTGCAAAACCAGTTCCTGTTATTCCTACACCACCGGTAAAGCCAGTGCGTAAGGCAGCAGAACCGATCAAGGACATCAAAGTGCCAAAGATCAATGCAAAGAGCAGTGTACCTTATCAACCAGGTTATGTTCCAATGGAAAAGAGAAAAGAAGTAGAAAGATCAACAGAGACTTTAGTAAAATATTCTGATGCTGAATTAGCAGAGTTCAGAGAGTTGATTGCAAAGAAATTAGACGCTGCAAAAAAAGAATTAGTGTACTTGCAAGGTCTAATCACTCGTAAGGATGAAATGGGTGGAGACAATGATGATGCAAGATACATGACGATGGAAGATGGTAGTGTAAGCATGGAAAGAGAGCAGTTAGGCCAAATGGCTAGCCGTCAAATCACTTTTATCGATCACCTAGAGAAAGCCTTAATGCGTATCGAAAACAAAACCTACGGTATTTGTAGAGTGACAGGTCGCTTGATTGACAAAGCACGTTTACGCGCTGTGCCTCATGCTACTTTAAGCTTAGAAGCAAAATTAGGGTATGTAAAAAATAGCAGCGAACAATAATAATTAAAGCGAGCACATTGCTTTATAGTGATATTAAAAAACCCGATCGATGATCGGGTTTTTTGTTGCGTATTTTTAATGGAGTGCTATTTTAAATGAAACTAAAGTTTAGGCAACTAACTATTTTACTTCCTGCATTTCAATCAACTTCTTGTAGTATCCTCCTTGTGCTAGCAAAGTCTCGTGGTTGCCACGTTCTACAATGGCGCCTTTCTGTAGTACGATGATTTCATCTGCGTGGCGAATCGTAGATAAGCGATGGGCAATGACAATGGAGGTTCTGTTTTGCATCATATTGTTAATCGCATCTTGTACCAGCCTTTCACTTTCTGTATCTAATGCAGAAGTGGCTTCGTCTAATATTAAGATTGGAGGATTTTTTAATACGGCTCTTGCAATGGTTAAACGTTGACGCTCGCCGCCACTTAATTTACTTCCTCTATCGCCAATCATAGATTCAAATCCGCCTTCTTTCTTTGTAATAAAGTCATAGGCATTGGCAATCTTAGCAGCAGCAATAATTTCTTCCATCGTTGCTTCTGGTTTTCCTAAAGCGATATTGGCTGCAATTGTATCATTGAACAAGATAGGCTCCTGTGTTACAATACTGATAAGTTGTCTTAAACTATGTAAACTATAGTCTTTAATATTTTTTCCATCAATGTATAAGTTACCTGTGGTCACATCATGGAACCTAGGCACTAGATCTGCGAGTGTGCTTTTGCCTGCACCAGAAGATCCAACTAAAGCAACAGTGGTACCTTTTTTGATGGTCAATTCAATATGGTTCAAAATGCTTGCATCATGGTAAGCAAAACCAACATTGTCAAAATGAATATTGTCTTTAAATCCTTCAATGAAAATAGGATTCGCTACTTCTTCTACAGTATTCGGTGCTTCTAAGATTTCATTCAATCTATCTAAAGTTGCTGTACCTCTATTGACGTTGTAAATGGCCTGGGATAAGGCTTTAGCCGGGTTGATGATTTGTGAAAACAAAGCCACATAGGTAATAAAAGAACCTGGAGATAATATATCACCACTTAAAACGAGTTTGCCTCCAAACCAAAGTACACCACATAAAATGGTCACCCCTAAAAATTCAGACACCGGTGAAGCTAAATCACGTCGGTTCAAAATGCGGTTCTTTAAATTAAAGATATCTTCTACCAATCCATAAAATTGACCTTTCACTTTTCCTTCCGCATTGAACGCTTTGATGATTCTCAATCCAGATAAAGTCTCTTCCATCTGACTCAAAATCTCTCCCCATTTTACTTGCGCACTATTGGTATGCTTTTTTAAACTACGACCAATTCTTCCTACAATAAAGCCAGCTACTGGTAGTAAAATAAATACAAATAAAGTCAGCTTAGCGCTGATTAAGAATAAGAAAATTAAAATACCAATGATGGTGAGTGGCTCTTTGATCAAACCTTCCAATGCACTAATTACGGAGCTTTCTAATTCTGCAATATCATTGGATGCCCTGCTTAAAATATCTCCTTTTCTTTTTTCAGTAAAATAGCCAACAGGTAATTGTAAAATCTTATCGTATAATAACTTGGAGTATTTCTTAGTCACCATATTACGGATGGGTGCCAAAAAATAAAAAGCGAGGTATAAAAATAAATTTTTGAAAAAGATGGATACGATGATGAATAAACAGATCCATCCCAACGCATAAGCTTTGCCATTGGCCTTGATGATGTCCTGCAAAAATTGGTATAAACTATCTTTAAGGTTGGCTGTGTCGGTCACTGAGACTGGCGTCAGACTGGCGAAAGCATTGTTTCCAAAGATCAAATCAAGGAACGGGGTCAGCATACCCAATGAAAACAAGCTAAAAAGGATCGATAACAAGATAAATAGACCATACCAGCCCATATAGGTCTTGTATTCCTTGATATAACTTACGATGCGAAAAAATTTCTTCATAATTAAAACTATTCCCTCAGAATAATCAGCAAAGTAACTAATTTTACAGCGAATCAACGACTTTGATTATTATGGAAGAGGGTAAAAGACAAAAACAAGTAGCTGGTGCGATTCAAAGCACTTTGAATGATATTTTTTTAAAATTGGGTTTGAACCATTTACAAGGCGGGATGATTTCCATCTCCTCTGTAAAAGTGACCCCAGATTTATTAGAAGCAAGGATCTATTTGAGTTTATTTCAGGTGGCAGACCAAGCTGATTGCTTTAAGAAGATTGAAGCAAAACAATGGGATATCAAAAAGCACCTTCAAGAAGCCATGAAGCATCAATTAAGACGTATACCAGTTTTGCATTTTTATTTAGATGACACATTGGATTATGTATTTAAAATGGAAGAGATTTTAAAAAAATTATAAGTTGCATTTTTTAATTGCTTGGCGTTATTTTAGGGGCAAATACTCCTTTCAGGCAATACAACTCATTGCATGGGTGAGCGTTTTCGCAATTGCCATTGGTACTGCAGCTTTATTGACCATATTAAGTGTGTCCAATGGATTCTCTGAAATTGTGAAAGGCTTGTATGCAGATTTTTATGCCGACTTGCGTGTCGTTCCTAAGACCGCAAAATTTATACCCTTATCTCAAGCGCAATTGAATGGGATTAGACAAATTCCAGGCGTGCAATATGCAACTGGAATTGTTGAGAACAAGGCGATCCTTGTGCGAGGTGCGCAACAGACAGTTGTATTGATAAAAGGAGTCGACTCCAATTACATCCATATTAATAAAGTCAATCAATATTTAAAACGTGGCAGTTTTCTTGTGGGTAATGTAGACAGCCCTAAATTGGTCTTAGGTATTGGAGTAGAGGAGAACTTAGGCCTATTCAATACAGACTTAGGAGCGCCTTTGGAGTTGATTGCGGTAGGTCGATCTGGGAAGTCATTAAAATCAATGGATCAGCTAAACCACTTAGTGGCAGTGCAGTCTGGTGCATTCTCAGTCCAACAAGAATTTGATGCGCAATATGTGTTCACTTCCAATCAATTTGCACAATATTTATTTGACCTAGATACCAATCAATATTCAGGCATTGAATTGTCCATTGATTTAAGCAAAGAAAAAAGTATTGCTACAGCGATTCAAAATCAACTAGGGTCCAATTTTCTAGTGCAGAACAAATACCAACAAAATGCAGATTTGTATAAAATCATGCAAACAGAAAAATGGATCATTTTTGCGATACTGGCTTTGATCATGGTCGTAGCTTCTTTTAACTTAGTGGGTGCATTAACGATGTTGGTTTTAGAAAAGCAAAAAGACATTCAGGTACTGCATGCAATGGGTGCAAGTGCTGGTACGATTCAAAAAATATTCCTTAGTTTGTCTATTGTCATGTCTATGACTGGCGCATTGCTTGGCGGACTGTTTGCAACCTGCTTGATTTTTCTACAAGCACAATTTCATTTCGTCAAATTACAAGGAGTAAGTTTTGTGATTGATTATTATCCCGTAAAAGCGGTATGGACGGATTATATTGCGGTGATTGGACTAGTGGTAGTCATTGCAATTGTAGCAGGATGGATCCCTGCAAAAAAAGCAGCTTCTAGGATTTTTGAAAAAATTGGATAAGCTAATTTATGGGTAGGTCATAAAAAAAAGGGATGCAAAGCATCCCTTTTTTTTATTCGTTCAGTATAAGATTAATAATCTCCTAAAGTCATTTCTAATTGTCCAAGTGCGTTTTCTAATTGTGCATCATTAGGTGCAATACCATGCCACTCATGTCCTGTCTCCATAAAGTCAACCCCTTTACCCATCACTGTCTTCATCAATATTACAATCGGTTTTCCTTGTCCAGTCAATGTTTTCGCATGTTCTAAAGTGGCTACAATCTCATCCATATTGTGACCGTCCATATGTAACACTGTCCAATGGAATGCTTTAAACTTATCTTCTAAATTATCTAAATTCAAGACCTTGCTTAAAGGACCGTCAATTTGTTGACCGTTCACGTCAATGGTCGCAATGTAATTGTCCACTTTGTTGTGCGCAGCAAACATGATTGCTTCCCAGTTTTGGCCTTCTTGTAATTCGCCATCACCATGTAAAGAGTATACGGTACGATCGTCGTTATTGTATTTTTTTGACAACGCTGCACCAATGGCTACGCTCATGCCTTGCCCAAGAGATCCACTTGCAATACGAATTCCAGGTAAATGCTCATGGGTAGTTGGATGTCCTTGTAAACGAGAATTGATCATTCTGAATGTAGCCAATTCTTTTACATCAAAATAGCCGGATCTAGCCAATACAGAATAGAATACGGGTGAGATATGTCCATTGGATAAAAAGAAAAGATCTTCGCCTTTGCCATCCATATTAAATGATGGGTCATGCTTTAAAATTTTAAAATAGAGTGCCGTTAAAAAATCTGTACAGCCTAAAGAGCCACCTGGATGACCACTTTGTTGTGCATGTACCATTCTTACGATATCTCTTCTGACTTGTGAAGCTGTTCTTTTTAATTCCGCTGTTGACATAATGTTGTTTTAACGATATGGACAAAGATAGAAAAATAAGCACCACAAAAAAAAGGTCGGGAAAGAATACCAAGGATTTATTAGCTTTGCCTTCGCAAAACATTCAATTATGTCAGAGGAATTAAAGAAAATAAGTACTGAAGCTGAAAATGGCATGAAAAAGGCCATCAATCACCTAGAAATAGAATTGTCTAAGATTAGAGCTGGAAAAGCGAGTCCTTCTATTTTGGAAGGGGTGAATGTAGATTATTATGGCGCGCCTACGGCGATTAGCCAGGTAGCGAACGTTCAGGTACTTGACGCAAGAACCATCAGTATTCAGCCTTGGGAGAAAAATATGTTGGCATTGATTGAAAGAGCAATCATGGGTGCGAATATTGGTATCACGCCACAAAACGACGGGGTGAACATTCGTTTATTCATGCCTCCATTGACTGAGGAGCGTAGAAAGGAAATGGTGAAGAAGGCAGGCGGAGAAGGAGAACATAGTAAAGTGGCTATTCGCAATATCAGAAGAGACCATATTGAGCAAGTGAAGAAATTGCAAAAAGACGGCACAAGTGAAGATATTTGTAAAGGAGCAGAAGATGCGATCCAAGCATTGACGGATAAGCATATCGCTTTAGTAGAAAAACATTTAGAAGTAAAAGAAAAAGAAATTATGACTGTTTAATGGTCTAAGTACTTTGTCAAATAGGGAGCCTCCAATTTATGATTGGGGGCTTTTTTGTTTTAGGAAGGGAATGAAATGTAGGTTCCCTCTATTGACAATATAGACACCCAACAAGATCACGCCAAGACAAAGGACTTGTAGTGGTGCCAAAGATTCGCCATAGGCCAAACCCCATGCCACAGCTACGATTGGGATACCATAGGTCACCAAGGATCCAAATAAAATCCCTGCTTTTTTGACTAAATAATAAAATAAGATAGATGCCATAGAGGTACCCACCATGCCCAAAACAGCACTAGTTAATGTGCTATGAATGACAAGTGGATTGCTAAAATCGTTCTCAAAAAATCCTGTGAAAAATAATACCGCAGCACTAGGCAGAATCAAGAAAGAAAAAGCAACTGATGCAATTTGAATGGATCCGATCTCTTTTAAATAACGGCCAACAGTGTGTACATTGATGCCATACATCAAAGTGGCAAGCAACACGAGACTCGCATAGGAAAGATGATCAAAATGCATTTCCTTTCCAGTTAAGAGTAAAAAGGTCAATCCAATAAATCCAATCAAGATCCCCAAGAACTTAATCGCTGTGGTTTGAACTTTGTAGAATAGTACACCAACTAGTATGGTAAACAAAGGCGTTAAAGAGTTCAAAATGCCTGCTAATGCACTGTCTATTTTAGTTTCTGCAATACAAAAAAGATAAGCGGGAATAAAATTGCCTACGATCCCTGACACAATCACCAAGCCCATTTTGTCTTTGGGTATTTTACGGAATCCCTTGAGTGCAAAGGGCAATAAAACCAGTCCTGCAAAAAGCATTCTGAGTGAAGCCACTTGGTAAGGGGTAAAGGCCTTTAATCCTTCTTTCATCAAGATAAAGGAGCTACCCCATACGATTGATAATAAGGCAAATACAAGCCAATTGGTCCACTTCTGTTGCATCTATGCTGGTTTTGAACAAAGATGGCTCATTTTGGCTAAAAAATGGATAAATATCACTTTCTTTGCATGGATGAGCCAGCATACAAATTATTCGATTAAAGTAGACCAATTTGAAGGTCCATTTGACCTTTTATTGTTCTTTATTGAGCGTGACGAGATGGATATTTACAATATTCAGATCACTAAAATTATTAAGGATTTCTTGGAGTTTATCCATGCTCAAGACAAACTCAATATTGAATTAAGTAGCGAGTTCATTTTATTCGTTTCTACTTTGATGCGTATCAAGGCAAAATTATTGTTGCCAAGAAAAGAGATCGATGCTTCAGGAAATGAAATTGATCCAAGACAAGAGTTAATCGACAAAATTTTAGAATACAAAAAGTATAAAGAAGCCGCAGTGCAAATGGCCGACTTGGAAGCCTTGAGAATGTTGATGCTCAAGCGTGGCAATATTCAAAAGGAAATGTCTTTGGTGGGTGAAGAAGCTGCAGAAGGCACTGAATTGCAGACAGTGACTTTATTTAAGTTGATGAAGGCTTTTGAGAAAGTCATGACGCGTGTTCAAGATCGTCAAAACAAACCTGTACACACAGTAATTCGATATAATTATACCATGGAAGGCAGCAGAACATATTTGCTAACGATGGTGAAAGAGGGGCAAACAGTCGCTTTCGAGAAAGTGTTTGATATTTGCGAAGACCGTGTACACGCATTATTCTTGTTCTTGTCTATCTTGGAATTGGCACAACAGAAATACATGAAATTAATGGTCGGTGAAGGACGCAATAACTTTATCATCGAGTGGAATGAAAACAGAGAAGATGATTTAGAGCCAGGATACATTGAGCAAACAGATTCTTACGAAACAAAGTTTGATCAAACTTCATTTGCGGATGCACCTGAGGAAGAAGGCGATTTTGATCCTAGTTTGAATTAATTATCCTTCGGCTAATACAGATTTTCCTAAAAGACTTTTTACAGCATTGGCAATGGCAAGCGCGTCGTAATGACATTCTTGTTGCAATTCTTTTACTGAACCATGTTCTACAATTGCATCTGGAATACCTAAAATACGCACTTGACTATGGTAATTATGTTCATTCATGAATTCCAATACAGCCGAGCCCAATCCGCCTACTACGGTTGCATCTTCTACAGTCACAACCAATTCATAGTTCTGGAATACTTCATGCAATAATGCTTCGTCGATCGGCTTCACAAATCGCATATCATAATGTGCCGGATCTATGCCTTCTAATCTTAAATTGCGAATCGCTGTTTGGGCATTGTTGCCTGGATGGCCGAAAGTTAATATGGCTACCTCTTTGCCTTCTTTTAATCTACGTCCTTGACCAATCGTCAATTGTTCGAAAGGTTTTTTCCAGTCTACCATCACACCTTCTCCTCTTGGATAACGGATCACAAAAGGCAAATCCGTTGCTGGCAATTGAGCAGTATACATCATGTTCCTTAATTCTTGCTCATTCATTGGCGCAGCAATAATCAAATTAGGGATACATCTAAAGAAGGCAATATCATAACAACCATGGTGGGTAGGTCCATCTTCGCCAACCAATCCTGCACGGTCTAAACAAAATACAACGGGTAATTTTTGCAAGGCAACATCATGTATCACTTGGTCATAGGCGCGTTGCATGAAAGAAGAATAAATATTGCAAAAAGCTTTTACGCCCTGTGTAGCAAGACCAGCACTCAAAGTCACGGCATGTTGTTCGCAAATGCCCACGTCAAATGCACGATCCGGCATGGCTTCCATCATGAACTTCATAGAAGAGCCACTTGGCATAGCCGGTGTCACACCCATGATCATTGGATTCATTTCCGCCAATTCTACAAGTGTCAAACCGAATACGTCTTGGTATTTTGGCGGCTGAGGTGTCTCAATCTTTTTCTTGATAATTTCTCCGGTCAATTTATCAAACAATCCTGGCGCATGCCACTTTGTTTGGTCCTTTTCTGCGAGTTCATATCCTTTTCCTTTTACAGTAAGAATATGCAATATTTTTGGTCCAGGGATTTCTCTTAAATCTTTTAATGTGTCTACTAAGTTGGCGATATTATGGCCATCAATTGGTCCAAAATAGCGTAACTGCAATGCTTCAAACAAATTGCTGCTTTTTGAAACCATACCTTTCAAACCTGCTTCCACTTTAGACGCCATCTCTCTAGTGAAGGTCTTGCCGATGGGCAGTTTCCCCATCAATTCCCATAATTCGTCTCTGAACTTATTGTAGGTGGGAGAGGTGCTAATATCCGTTAAATATTCTTTAAGCGCGCCCACATTTGGGTCAATGCTCATACAATTGTCATTCAAAATAATCAATACATCACTGTCAGCCACGCCCGCATGGTTCATCGCTTCAAATGCCATCCCAGCTGTCATGGAGCCATCTCCAATAATCGCAACAGATTTTCTATTTTCACCTTTGTATTTTGCTGCCATGGACATGCCTAGGGCTGCAGAGATAGAGGTGGATGAGTGGCCAACGCCAAATGTGTCGTAAGGGCTTTCGCTTCGTTTAGGAAATCCGCTTAATCCATTGTACTTGCGGTTGGTTACAAATGCATCTCTACGACCTGTTAAAATTTTATGACCATAGGCCTGATGTCCTACGTCCCAAACCAATTGGTCATAAGGGGTATTGTAAACGTAATGCAATGCTACACTGAGTTCTACCACGCCAAGGCTGGCCGCAAAATGACCTCCATGTACACTCACTACATCGATGATGTATTGACGCAATTCGTCGCATACTTGGTGTAATTTTTCCCTTGACACCTTTTTCAGGTCATCAGGGTTGTCAATGTTCTTTAGTAATGGTCCGGCCTCAATCAGCATGCTCAAAATTTAGTAATGTAAATGTAAGTTAATAACAGAAATATTGGCTAAAAGTTGATTGTTATTTAAGATTGCCGATGAAACATCAATTTGACCATTAATCCAATAAAATAACCCAATATCGCATTGAAGGGTATAAATTTGAAAGGTGAAAAAACATCAATCAATTTATTGGATCTGCCAGATAGGCGGTTGGATGACATATGGACTAACCATCATCTTTTTCTCCTACATGCTAGAGAAACAATTAAGCACTGTTTTTTATCCCCGTTTACTGGCCAATATCCTTTTAGGGATCATCGTAACACATTTATTCAGGAAAGCAATGTTGTCTTTGTCATTGCATCCTCCTATGTCAAAATTTAAATGGTGGCAGCTTTTAGTTTTATTACTGGCATTTGCAAGTGCATATAGTTTCTTGACAAGTTATGCAGTCGAAATTTTAAAATTATACGACGCGGCTAGAAAAATAAGTCTGCAGAGACGATTTTTAATCAGTTTAGTGATTGACACGCCGATTGTTTTCGTTTGGTTGTCAATCTATATTTTATGGCATTATATTGAGTTCACGAATTCCGAAGCGATTCAAAAAGTGAAGCTGGAAAGTCTGATCAAGGAATTGCAACTTAAAACGATTAAGTCGCAGATGAATCCACATTTTATTTTCAATGCACTTAACAGCATCAGAGCCTTGGTAGATGAGGATCCGCAACGTGCAAGACAAGCTATCACCGAGTTGAGTAATATTTTAAGAAGTAGTATTCAAGCCGATCAGGCAGAGGTAACAAGTTTAGAAAAAGAGTTGAATATTGTGAAAGATTATCTTGCACTTGAATACATCCGATTTGCAGACCGATTGATTGTGGAGTATGAAATTGATGCTGACACCTTATCCAATCAAATGCCGCCAATGATGCTACAAACTTTGGTAGAAAATGCCATCAAGCATGGACTAAGTAAGCAACCCGGCAACTGTTTGATAAAAATTATTTCCAAATACGAGGACAGTAAACATTTACTAATGGTTCAAAATACTGGTGTGTTAGATCAGGAAATGGGTCGTGATGGATTTGGGTTACAGAGTACAAAAAATAGATTAAATATTTTATATCGCGGCAACGCTTTATTTGAAATTTATCAATGCCAACCTACACAGGTAACGGCGAAATTAATTATTCCTATTGCCTCATAGTAAAAATGCAATTATGCCTATTAAAGCAATTATCATTGATGACGAAAGATTAGCACGTAATGAGTTAAAAAAATTACTGGAACAACATCCGGAAATTAATATCATTGATGAAGCTAGTAATGTAGATGAGGCGATAGAGAAAATTGATTTATCTAGACCCGATTTAATTTTCTTAGATATACAAATGCCAGGGAAAACTGGTTTTGATTTATTAGCTGAAATAGAAAAGGCGCCCCGCGTTATTTTCACAACAGCTTATGATGAGTTTGCGCTAAAAGCCTTTGAGGTGAATGCTTTAGATTATTTATTAAAGCCAATTGATCCTAAAAGATTAGCAGATGCCATTCAGAAATTACAATCAGAAATTGCATTAGAGCAAGCAAGTTTATTGGGTGTAAATAGAGGTCCTTTGACCGAACTCGACCAAGTTTTTGTAAAAGACGGAGAGCGTTGTTGGTTTGTAAAATTATCGGAAATCAGGTTGTTTGAAAGTGTCGGAAATTATGCGAAAGTTTATTTCTCAACCAACAAGCCGTTAATCTTAAAGTCCTTGAATGCGTTGGAAGAGCGACTAGATGACCGTGTCTTTTTTAGAGCCAACAGAAAACATATCATCAATCTGCATTGGATCGAAAAAATTGAGCCTTATTTTAATGGCGGATTATTGGTTGAATTAAAAGGGGGAGAAAAAATCGAGATCAGTAGACGTCAGACAGTGAAATTCAAAGAAATGATGAGTTTCTAGATACAATACATGCAGGAATTAATTCAGGCTATGAATAGCGTCTGCAATCATCTGTATTAAGCTAGGGTCTTTTTCAACAGCATTGCCCACTACAATAATATCGGCGCCTGCTTTACAGTTTTCTATCGCTTTCTCCGGAGTCGTGATTCCGCCACCAACAATTAATGGCGTTTGTGTATATTTTGCTACTTGCTGAATCATGCTGGCAGGAATCGCATTTTTAGCACCACTTCCAGCATCCATATAGATCAGTTTTAAGCCTAACATTTCTCCAGCCATGGCAGTGCAAGCTGCAATATCATTTTTATTCGCCGGGATAGGATGGGTGTTAGAGATATAAGACACTGTTGTTGGGGTACCACCATCTATCAACATATACCCTACTGGGATAATTTCTAATCCGCTTTGTTTCACAAATGGTGCACTTATCACATGTTGGCCAATTAATAATTCAGGATTTCGACCAGAAATGAGGGATAAGTACAATAATGCATCCGCCTTAGGCGTAATTTGATCAGGTGATCCCGGGAAAAGAATTACTGGGATCTGGCATTGTTGTTTGATCTGAGTCACTATTTGATCCAGTGTATCTGTCACCACCAAGCTGCCTCCTACGAAAATGTAGTCCACTTTGAATTGAACAGCAAGATCAATTGTCTTCTGTAAATCAACAGCATCAAGCTTATCAGGGTCTATTAAGACCGCAAATGCTTTTTGTTGTTTCGTTTTTTTATCTAGGATACTTTGATATACTTGCTTGCTCATCTGGTACAAAATTATCAATTTTAACCATACAATCTCTCAGAAGAACACTTATTACAAAAAAAAACGATAAATCGAGGTTTTTTTTCTTAAGAAACTAACATAGACTGGGGATAAATCACGCAATCCAACTGGGGTCAATGCTTTGGAATTGTTCAGATAGATTTTCCACAGCTGTTGATATTTCAGTTGGCATAGTCTCGACAGAGAGCGATATTTTCGTCTACCCGTTAAGGTTTTTGAAGCCCGAGCGGGTCCCCCCGTAATTACTATAAAAAAAACTGTATAAGACCATGGCTAACCCAAAAACAAAAAAAGGCTTAGAATTTAAGCGCAGATTCACTCTTGATGGTGTGAGTCCATTCGAGCAATTCGAGTACGACTACAGAGACAGTGTAATCAAAAATCCGAATGGAGAAAAAGTGTTCGAAATGACGAATGTGGAAGTTCCAAAACAGTGGAGCCAAATTGCAACGGACATTCTTGCACAAAAGTATTTCAGAAAAGCGGGTGTACCACAAGCCGATGGTTCATTGGGTAGAGAAACCACTGTGAAGCAAGTGGCACATCGTATGGCAAATTGTTGGAGAGTTTGGGGAGAGCGCTATGGTTATTTCGCCACATCAAATGATGCACAAGTATTTTACGAAGAATTAGTTTATAGTATTTTAAATCAAGCATGTGTACCGAATTCACCACAATGGTTCAATACAGGGTTACACGAAAGCTATGGTATTACAGGTGGCGCTCAAGGTCACTATTATGTAGATCCTACAGATAAGCAATTGAAAAGGTCAACAAGTGCTTATGAGCGTCCTCAACCACACGCATGTTTTATCTTGAGTGTGAAGGATGATTTGGTGAATGAAGGGGGTATTATGGACTTGTGGACTAGAGAAGCAAGAATTTTTAAATACGGTTCTGGCGTTGGTACTAACTTCTCTCAAATTCGCGGAGCGAATGAAAAATTATCAGGTGGTGGTTCTTCTAGTGGCTTAATGAGCTTCTTGAAAATTGGAGACCGTGCTGCTGGTGCAATCAAATCTGGTGGTACCACACGTCGTGCTGCTAAAATGGTTTGTTTGGATTTAGATCACCCTGAAGTATTAGAATTTATCAATTGGAAAGTACAAGAAGAAGATAAAGTAGCAGCTTTAATTGCTGCAGGTTACGATAATGGATATGAAGGAGAAGCTTATGCAACTGTGTCAGGCCAAAATTCAAACAACTCTGTACGTATTCCAAATAGCTTCTTTAAGGCATTGTCTGAAGATGGCAATTGGGAATTAAAAGCACGTACCGATGGTCGTGTAATGAAAACAGTTCCAGCAAAAGAAGTTTGGGAGCAAATCGCGAATGCTGCATGGCGTTGTGCGGATCCAGGTACACAATATGATACTACCATCAACGAATGGCATACTTGTCCAAAAGGTGGACGTATCAATGCATCTAACCCATGTTCTGAATACATGTTCTTAGACAACACTGCATGTAACTTGGCTTCTATTAACTTAAGAAAGTTCTTCAATGAATCAGATAATTCATTTGATGTAGATGGATTTGAATATACTACAAGATTATGGGCGACTGTATTAGAAGTATCTATTTTAATGGCGCAGTTCCCTTCTAAAGAAGTAGCGCAATTATCTTATGACTACAGAACTACAGGTTTAGGTTTTGCCAACTTAGGATCTATGTTGATGGTAAGCGGTATAGCTTATGATAGTGAGGAAGCACGCGGTATCGCTGGTGCAATCACTGCAATCATGACTGGTGTGGCGTATAAGACATCTGCAGAGATGGCTTCATTCTTAGGCGCTTTCGATAGATATGAAGAAAATAAAGAAGACATGTTACGTGTGATGCGCAATCACCGTGCTGCTGCTTATGATGCGGAAGATGCCTATGTAGGTCTTGAAATTAAGCCTCAAGGTATCAAAGCACAATACACTCCTGACTACTTATTAAAAGCTGCAACAAAAGCTTGGGATGATGCAGTGAAATTGGGAGAAAAATATGGTTACAGAAACGCACAAACTCCGGTGATCGCGCCAACTGGAACGATCGGTTTAGTAATGGATTGCGACACAACAGGTGTTGAACCAGATTTCGCATTGGTTAAATTCAAGAAGTTGTCTGGTGGTGGATATTTCAAAATCATCAACCAATCTGTACCACAAGCGTTAAAGAATTTAGGATACACACAAGCGGAAAATGATGCTATCGTTAACTTTGCGGTGGGTCATGCAAGCTTTGAAGGTGCACCACATATCAATAACAAAAGCTTATTGGCTAAAGGTTTCACACAAGAAGAAATTGACAAATTAAATGGTGCAGCAAAATCAGCATTTGAAATTGGATTCATCTTCAATCGCTTCACTTTAGGAGATGCTTGTTTAACAAGACTTGGATTTAAAGAAGAAGTATTTGCTGACTGGAGCTTTAATTTATTAGAAGCTTTAGGATTTAGCGAAGATCAAATTGACGAAGCAAACGATTATGTATGTGGTACTATGACTGTAGAAGGTGCTCCAGCATTGAACCCTGCGCATTTGTCAATCTTTGATTGTGCCAATAAAAATGGTAAAAAAGGAGTTAGATACATCCATGCACATGGTCACATTAGAATGATGGCAGCTTGTCAACCATTCTTATCTGGTGCGATTTCAAAAACAATCAACCTACCACACGAAGCAACGGTTTCAGAAATTGCAGATAGTTATTTAATGAGTTGGGAATTAGGTTTAAAAGCCAATGCGATTTATCGTGATGGATCTAAGTTAAGTCAACCTTTGAGTACAAAATCTGATAAGAAAAAGAAAACTGATAGTGCTGAAGCAGAAGCAACTGAAGAAGTAGCGACTTCTCAAATGGTGGACTTGAGCAACTTAACAGTAGACGAATTATTGGAAGAAGTACAAAAGAGAATGACTACTTCAACTGATACAGTATTGAAGCGTCAATTGTCTCGAATTGTTGAGCGCAAATCATTGCCAGCTAAGCGTCGCGGATTTACACAAAAAGCGCGTATTGGTGGTCAAGTATTGTTCTTAAGAACAGGCGAATACAATGACGGAACTGTTGGTGAATTGTTCATTGACTTGGCAAAAGAAGGCTCAACCCTTCGTAGCTTAATGAACTGTTTCGCGATCTCTATCTCAGTTGGCTTACAATATGGTGTGCCATTAGAAGAATTCGTAGACAAATTTGTATTCACGAAATTTGAACCATCAGGTATGGTGGATCATCCAAATATTAAAACAACTACATCTATAGTAGACTTCATCTTCCGAGCTTTAGCTTACGAGTATTTAGGCAGAACAGATTTAGTACATGTCTTAGATAAACCTACTGTAGAGAACTTAGGAGAGGAGGGAGATATTACACTTGTGGGAAAGCCTGAATTGAGTAGCATCCGCGTAACAGCACCAGCTACTCCAGCACCAGCCGCAAAAGCAAATGTGGCAGCTGCTGTAAACGAAGGCGGATCTATGGACAATGTAACTGCGGCAGCAAAGAGCATGCAAAGTGATGCTCCAGCTTGTAGCACTTGTGGACATATCACTATCCGTAGTGGTACTTGTTACAAATGTTTGAACTGCGGAACAAGCATGGGCTGTAGTTAAAAACATCCTCTAATGATTTTCAATCCCCACCCCATATACGGGTGGGGATTTTTGTATCCAAAATCTTTCATGTAAAAAAAATGTAAGCATTCATAAAATGCAGTAAATTCATAGTTCTAATTATCACTAGAAAAACGATTGTCTTATGTCTGATTTTCAAGTTAAAGTAGCACCTAAAACTTATGACGCAGTCATAGTGGGATCTGGTGCGGGTGGTGGAATGGCTGCTTATGTTTTAGCAAAAGCAGGTTTGAAAGTATGTTTGTTAGAAGCAGGTCCAGATTTTGATCCTGCAAAACATTCTGCGCAATTAAAAAACCCTTGGGACTCACCACGTCGCGGGGCGAGTTCAAAATATCGTCCATTTGGAGAATTTGATGGCTGTTTTTGGGGTTGGGAAATTGACGGCGAGCCTTATACACAAACAAAAGGCTCAGATCATTTTGATTGGTGGAGAGCTAGAATGGTGGGGGGACGTACCAATCACTGGGGTCGTATCTCATTAAGATTTGGTCCAAGAGATTTCAAAAGAAAAAGTATTGATGGCTTAGGAGATGACTGGCCAATTGGCTACGAAGACGTAAAGCCTTACTATGATAAAATAGATCGATTAATTGGTGTATACGGAACGAATGAAGGATTGGAGAACGATCCAGATGGTATCTTCTTGCCGCCTCCAAAACCTCGTTTACATGAATTGATGTTCAAGAAAGCAGCCACTGGTATTAATATCCCGGTAATCCCTTCTCGTTTGTCTATCCTAACAAAAAAAATCAACGACGAGCGTGGTGCATGTTTTTATTGTGGTCAATGTAATCGTTCTTGTAAAGTGTATGGTGATTTTTCATCTTCATCTGTATTGGTAAAACCAGCAGTGATGACAGGCAATGTTGATCTAATCACTGGTGCTATGGCGCGTGAAGTTTTAACCGACAATGAAGGAAAAGCAAAAGGCATTTCTTATGTCAACAAATCAGATAAACAAGAATACCAGATCAATGCAAAAGTGGTGATCCTTGGTGCAAGTACTTGTGAGACTGCACGTTTGTTATTGAATTCTAAATCACAAAAACATCCAAATGGATTGGCCAATAGTTCTGGTGTAGTAGGTCATTATTTACATGATTCAACAGGTGCTGCTTTGGGTGGTGTGATTCCAAACTTAATGGGACGTAAAAGATACAATGAAGATGGTGTGGGTGGGATGCACGTGTATACACCATGGTGGTTGGATAATAAAAAATTAGATTTCCCTCGTGGTTACCATATTGAATATTGGGGTGGCATGAGCCAACCTAGCTATGGCTTTGGCATGGGTACACAAGGATTGAATGGCAAATTCCAAGTGAATGGAAAA